>JBJKPH010000456.1:0-4874 GCA_046706585.1 Bacteroidales bacterium
CCCTTACTCCCCTTCCGGGTCAGAGTCTGTTCGATACTGGACTTGCCGGGAATAACCGGACAGTTGATCTTACCGGGTATACCAGGGGTCTGATGTATGGAGCTTTTAACAACGATGATAAGTTATATTCGTCATCTTCATTATGCGACATCACTCTCAGGCTGAATGCAGGTGATGGTATTAAATACAGGGCATACGGCGATCTTCGGTTCAGGTATGGGAACGAATTCGGAGAAACTGTCGGTGGCTTGACTGTCCATGAAGCATGGGCTGCTGTCTATGGAAAAAACTTTGAGCTTTCGGCAGGAAAAAAAATTGTGAAATGGGGACGTGCCGACATGTTCAATCCCACATCACGATTCAACCCGCGGAATGAACTGTACAGGTCTCCGGAACAGGATGACCGTGACCTGGGAAATATCCTCATGGAAGCAGGTTTTCATCCATCAGGAGCATTTTCCCTTCAGGTAATTGCAACGCCTGTGTACACTCCTTCAACCCTTCTTACAGGAATAATGGATATACCGGAAATGGTAAATATTAGGCTCATCGAACCCTTTGTATCAGGAAAGGAGACATTTTCATACGGAATAAGGAGTGATATTCATATCCGGGGGCTTGATGCAGGCGTATCATGGTTTAACGGCTACAATCCAATGCCAGGATTGAAGTTATCAGGAATAAACATACCAGGCCAGGATAATCCTGAAGATGTATCAGTAAATATCGCTGAATCACAGTACAGGATCGAAATGGCTGGTGCTGATTTTGAAACATCATTGGGCAGAACAGGTCTTCGTGGTGAGTTCGCCTGGATCAATCCGACAGGAAACTACCTTACAGAGGAACAGATACCATTTCCTGAATTATCATGGGTGGCCGGAATAGAAAGGCATTTCGGAGATCTGCAGGTTTTACTTGAATATAACGGCAGGCATATAATTAATTTCACTGTTGCAGACCGTGAGCCGGCATTACCCGGAGATGAACTGGCCGGGTTACTGTCATCATACCCGCCTGAAGTTATTATTACTGAGATACGTGCTCAACTGAGATCTTTCAACCGCTTATTCAATTACCAGTTGGAGGAGTATTATCATCAGGCAGGATTGCATATCTCATTTAACAATCTTTCCGGTATTATATCACCCGAACTATACTCGGTTTACAACATTACAACAAACGAGATACTTATATCCCCTTCCATAAAGATTAAACCTGTTGATGCTGTAACGGTATCTGTCGGAGGGGAATACTGGCATGGTCCTGAAGATTCATTATTTGACATAATACATAAACCGTTGAGCACTATTTTCTTTTCTCTTAAGGCAGAATTTTAACATTGCACTGAATGACAAATTTTATTTTACGAAACAGGTGGATAATAATAATAGTATCGGTATTGCTGGCTTTTGCCGGGATTGCAATGATGCCATTAATGAAGACCGATCCGGAGATCAAGAACTATATACCTGAAACGATTACTTCCAGGATCAATACCGATCTGATCGAAAAGGAGTTTGGTGATCAGGATATGATAATGATCCTTTTCAGGGACAGTTGTGTGATCACGGGAGAAACCCTCGAAAGGATAAAGGCAATAGACAGGCAACTGGGAAGGATGAGCTATATAAATAATACTATATCACTTTTCAGTATCAAAAGGATTTATGGTAAAGACGGGATAATGTATGTCGAACCGGCTGTTCCGCAAATACCACGTACCAGAGAGGAAGAAAGGAGCCTTATGGCAAGTCTCAGGGATAATCCTCTTGCCATGGGTGTTGCCGTCTCTGATGATTTTTCTACAGCAGCCATTGCTGCCACGATCGGTGTGGAGATACCGGAGGAGGAACTTCTGGCAAGGGTTGATTCGGTTGTAAGCATGTATCCAGGCAGGGCAAAAGTAATGTATGGCGGTTTGCCATATGTAAGGAAGTATATTCTGGAGGATGTGCGAAAGGATGGTATTATACTGATACCACTTGCACTTGCCATAATGCTGGTATTCCTGTGGGTTGCCTTCAGGGAATGGAAAGGAATGATCCTTCCGTTTACTGTTGTTGCAATATCTATTGCCGTTTCCATGGGTCTTGCCCCGTTACTGGGCTGGAAGCTGACTTTTATGAGCCTGCTGGTTCCAATTATTCTTATAGCAGTTGCGAATGATTATGGGATCCACATGATAGCAAAATACCAGGAGGTGCTTTCGAATGGTGTTAAAACAGACATGAATTCAATAGTTAAAGAGGTTCTGAGAGATCTTCGTAAACCGGTTATATTTACGGGGCTGACTACAATTGCAGGGATACTGGGATTGCTTACACACACAATGATACCAGCTCATCATGTAGGTATACTAACAGCGGTTGGGGTTGCCATCGCAATATTGCTGACACTCTATTTGCTTCCTGCATGGCTTTCGATGTTAAAGCCCGCGAAACACTTAAGGAATGTTAAAAAAGGCAACGCAAGGTTTGTCGACAGGTTCCTTGGATGGTCGGCACGCACTGTTATTGCAAAGCCTGTAATGGTACTGGGGATATCGCTGGTGCTAACACTTATCTTCGGTGCAGGCATTTTCCTGATAAAAGTGGACAGTAACCAGGAGAATTTATTCCCTGCAAATCATCCCGTAAAGATCTCTTCAAATATTATTAATGAAGAATTTGGCGGATCACAGAATATTTCTGTCATGGCTGAAGGTGATTTTCTGGAACCGGAAAACCTGAAAACTCTTGAAAACTGGAGTGAACAGTTGGAGAAGCGTTCAGGTGTGGGCAAAGTATTTACAATTGCTACGGTGATAAAGGAAATGTCTAAAGCGATTTACAATACCAACGAGCCCGGATATAATGCCATACCCGACTCAAGGAAAGCAGTCGCACAATTAATCGAACTTTACAATATGAGTGGTGATCCGGAAGATTTCAACAGGCTTGTAAATTTCGACTATACGAAGGCACATATCCTGATCAGGCTGAATGATCCCGAAACACCTGTCGTTAATGATCTTCTTGGATTTATAGACAAACTGTCATACTCATCTCCCCTTAAAACCACAACAGGTGGTTATGCCTACATAATGTCTGAATTCTCGGAAAAGATAGTTAAAGGTCAGATCACATCGATGATCTTTGCTATAGTTGTTGTTATGATTCTGCTGGCTGTTATATTCAGGTCAGTTAAGGGAGGAATGATCTCGGTTGTGCCAATTCTGGCTTCGCTTGTGTTTCTGCTGGGCTTTATGGGACTGACGGGAATTTCATTGAATCCGGCAACGGCTCTGCTCTCATCAATAATGATAGGTGTTGGAGTTGATTACACTATCCATTTCCTGTGGAGGTACAGGAAAGAGTTAAGATCATCGGGATACAGTGAAGCTGTCTATACAACACTTTCCACTACCGGCCGGGGAATAATATTTAATGCCCTTAGTGTAATGGTGGGGTTTTCAGTACTCGTTTTTTCCAGGTTTACTTCTTTAAGGTTCTTCGGTTACCTGGTTCTTATAAGCATAGGCGTGTGCCTTATCAGTGCTGTATATATAATACCGTCGATAATGCTGGTATTTAAACCGGCATTTGCAGAGCCGGTAGAATTAAAAAAAGAAAAAAATAATACAAAAATGATACGTGATTTTTTCAAAAAAGCAGTTATGTCAGTTATAATCCTCCTTTCGGCAGTTGTTCTTCAGGGTCAGGAACCTGACGGTGCTGAGATAATGAGTAAGAGCAGATCTGTAATGACGGTCAATGCCTTTGAGGCGGTATCTGAGCTTAATATCACCGACAGCAGGGGAAATACCAGGGAAAGAACAAACATAACAGCTTCAAAGAGTTACCCCGACGGGACAGAAAAGCGATTAATAAAATTCCTCGCTCCGCCTGATGTTGCTGGCACCTCCATTCTGATATACGACTATGAAAAAGGTCAGGACGATATGTGGATATACCTTCCGGCCCTGAAGAAAACAAGAAGGATAATCAGCAGCGATAAGGGCAAGAGTTTTATGGGATCTGAGTTTTCGAATACTGATATGTCTGCCCCGCCGATAGATGATTTTAATCACAGACTGTTGCCGGCTGATGCTGACAACTCAGAATGGATAGTGGAAAGTGTTCCGGCAGACGACAGGAAAGAGGATGAATATGGATATTCAAGGAAGGTAAGCTATATTTCAAGGGATACCTATACCCTGAAAAAGATTGAATTCTATAATTTTGATAATGAGCTCTATAAGGTTATAAAAGTTGAAGCGATAGAAAATGCAGGAAACGGTAAGTTCATTATCCGAAGAATGACTGCCGAGAACCTTCTGAACGGTAAAAGTTCGGAGATAAAAATGGATAATATCAGGACCGGTGCGGAGATCGATGATAACCTGTTTGATATCAACACACTGGGTCGTTAATTGAAAATATCCTTCAGACTTTCAGTGCGCCCCAAAATTATTAGCCCTTCTTCTCCTTTCCATGGAATGAATCTGGCAGCTTTGCAACCATCCTCTCGCTGCTCTTCAAACCAAAAGTATACAGCCGCATACCGTATTCTAAATTTAACTAATTTTGCATTCAGGCCGTAATAACCGGCCGGTTATACTTTTCATGGATCTTCCGGTAAAGGCTATTTTTTTTATTGATCATATAAACGCTTTAACCATTTAACGATTAATAAGATATAATAATCTTTTAAAAAATGAACAGGCAGGATTTCGATAGAAAGGTTCAGGTCCTTTTTGATGACTACAATAAATTATTAAAGAGGCAGAACAAGATAAGGGACAATGGTAACGGTATCTTTGACAGGTATATTTTCCCTGTGATAACAAGGTATCATATACCCCCGTTTTGGCAGTTCGATCTTGACTACGA
>JBJKPH010000457.1:0-11275 GCA_046706585.1 Bacteroidales bacterium
CTATTCTTTCTCCGGTTACATTGTCAGGTCCGCACGTGTTCATCACCTTACACAGAGCCCTGGCAAAATTCACTTCATCAGGGAAATTGATCCTTCCCCTGTCAAGGAAATCCTTCACCTCTCTGCCTGCTGTAATTAAAGATGGCAGAATTGTATAAACAGGTTTTTTTCCCTTTGAAGCTCTTTTATCTATTACATCATAAACTTCGTCTACAGGAAAGAGCCCGGAACTTCCAAAGATAACAGCTATCGCATCAATATTCTCAAAATCATTCTCGCATGCATCAAGTATATGATCCATCTGTTCGGCATTGCCTGTTGCCAGAAAATCGATAGGGTTTGCGACCGTTGAACCCGCAAATAGTTTAAGCAGCAGTTCGTCGGCAGCCCTGCCTGCTATAGGCGGAACATCAATTCCTCCTTCAGCCAGTGCATCAGTCATCATCACGGCCGGTCCGCCGGCATGTGTGACTATTGCCAGTCTCCTGCCGGAAGGTCTTGGATGGTGCAGTATGCCGGCCACCGAAGCCAGCTCTTCGCGGCTGAAGCACCTGATTATCCCTGCTTTACTGAAAAGGGCATCAACTGCCTTGTCGGGATTGGCCAGCGCGCCGGTATGTGACGATGCAGCCCTGCTCCCTGCTTCGGATGTTCCTGCTTTTATAGCTGCAATACTGCAACCCTTCCTGATAAGTGAAGAGGCATGCTTCAGCAGCATATCCGGCTTTTTAATACTCTCGAGGTAAAGGAGTTTTACCCTGGAACTTTTACCTTCAACGTATGAATGGTCAAGATATTCAAGTACATCCTCAACACCAGCCTGCGCACTGTTCCCTACCGAAAATACACTTGAAAAAGTCAGTCCCTTGGGAATAGCAGATTCCATAATAAATACTGCTGTTGCTCCTGAACCTGAAATAAAATCCACACCGTTACTTTCAAGCTTCGGTACCGGTAGGGTAAAAACACCATTATATGCAGGCGTAAGAACACCTATACAGTTGGGCCCTATAAGGCAGCCATCTACACTCTCAATGGCATCAACAATCCTTTTCTCGAGTTCAGCTCCTTCACTGCTCTCTTCTCCAAAACCGGCTGAAAGAATAATAAATGCCCTTGTGCCTTTCTCTGAAGTGAGTAGCTCCACGATACCGGGACAAAATTTTGCCGCAACTGCCAGTATTGCAAGATCGACACGAGGCAAATCATGCGGATCACGAAACGATTTAATACCCTGTACTATATCACTCCCGGGATTGGTAACATACAATGATCCCGGAAACCCACCGTCGATAATATTCTTAAGTACCTTACCCCCTGGCTTTGAAATATCAGCAGAGCCACCTACAACAACAATGCTGCGCGGATTTAGTAAGTGTTCGTTTATCATTTGAATATAGATTATTTGATTGGTATTCGTTTCCTGCAAGATAATTACCGGCATGGCCGGCCTTAGGAAAAGGGCCTGTTCCTATAATCCTCCGAAAACCTTCAGCCACCCGACATTCAGGGCTACAACATACAGAAAAATACCGGTATCCATAATTACCGTAACAATCAAATTTTGAAGCGGCAAGGTATGAAAATGGAACCTTTAATGCAATGATAATTGACTTAAACTTGATTACGGCATACTTTATTCCTCCTGACTAAAGACCTCTTTGGATATTACCCCAGGGCAATGGCATAATTAAAATATTCATACAAGAATAACTGGTGGTGTCATCCTATTCTGGTTATCTTTGTTTATCATGAAATAATTATGGAAAAGATCGCTGAATTACTAGGGAAAAAGAAGCTTACTGGTAACGACCTGGCTATAATCCTCGGGGCGGAAGGGGCTGAGAGGGATGATCTTTTCAAAATGGCAAAGCAAAAGAGGGAGAGCTACAGAGGCAACAGGGTACATCTAAGGGGACTTATTGAGTTTTCGAATGTTTGCCGGAAAAATTGCTATTACTGTGGCATACGAAAAGACAACCACCTGATTGAGCGATATTCAATACCGGATAGTGAGATCCTGGAATCAATCAGGATAGCAATCGACAGGGGACTTGGATCCATTGTTCTTCAGTCAGGAGAAGTAAGCAGCAGGGCATTTACAAGAAGAGTATCCGGTCTTCTGAGGAAAATTGACAAAATGACGGCCGGCAGCCTGGGGATAACCCTCTCACTTGGTGAACAGTCAGAAGAGGTTTACCGCGAATGGTTCAGCGAAGGAGCCAGGCGATATCTATTAAGAATAGAAACAACCAACAGTGAGCTTTACAGGAAACTCCATCCTGCAGATAACAGACATAGTTTTGAAAGAAGGATCGGGTGCCTGAGATCATTACAAAAAACAGGCTACCAGACAGGTACAGGAGTAATGATCGGGCTTCCTTTCCAGACTCTGAACGACATGGCCGATGATCTTATCTTCATGAAAGAAATGGATATTGATATGGTTGGCATGGGTCCCTACATCGAACATGAAAAAACACCCTTATATCAGTTCAGGAAGCGGCTGTTTTCAAAGGAAGCCAGGCTGGATCTCTCCCTGAAAATGATTGCGCTCACCAGGATATTAATGAATAATATCAATATAGCAGCAACAACAGCACTTCAGGCTATCGACCCGGCCGGAAGGGAAATGGCTGTTGCCGCCGGAGCTAATATAATCATGCCCAATATCACTCCCGGGAGATATCGCGAATGCTACAGCCTTTACGCTGACAAGCCTGTTTTACCGGGACCTTCGGATGACATAGTTGCCCTTGAAGAAAGCCTTATAACGGCAGGTGTATTGATAGCATATAACGAGTTTGGTGACTCAGAGAGGTACTTCGTCAGAAAAAGTGAACATCAGGATATTGGAAGGAATAAATAACACAGATCATTATAATGACAGGAAACCTGTATCGGAGTTATTGATAAAAAAAGCTATTTTGCATCGCCGGTCAGAGATAAACATAAATTATTGATCATGAAGAAAAGGATTATTGTTCTTGGAACAGGTCTGGTAGGCTCAGCAATAGTAAAAGACCTTGCTAAAGACTACCAGGTAACGGCAGTTGACGTTTCACAGAAAAATCTGGAATCCGTATCAGGACTGGAAAATGTCAATGCAATTTCAGCAGATCTCACTGACGCTTCTATATTCGCCGACATGGTTAGAGACAAGGATCTGGTAATTGGTGCGTTACCGGGGAGTATGGGATATGATTCTGTTAAGAAGTGCATTGAGGCAGGAAAGGATATGGTTGATATATCTTTCTTTCCTGAGAACCCTTTCGGTCTTGATCGCCTTGCACGTACCAAAGGAGTTACAATAGTAACCGATTGCGGCGTGGCACCCGGAATGGGCAATATTATCCTCGGATACCATGCAGGAATGATGAAAGTGGATAAATTCGAATGCCTTGTCGGATGTCTGCCTGAAAAAAGAGAGTGGCCATGGCAATATAAGGCGGTATTCTCTCCTGCCGATGTGATTGAAGAGTATACACGACCGGCAAGATTCATGGTGAATGGTGAAGTAGTGGTAAGGGAAGCATTGTCGGATCCGGAGTTGGTCGAATTTGATGAGATAGGCACCCTTGAATCATGGAACTCCGACGGATTAAGAACACTGCTTGAAACAGTACGCGTACCAAATATGATCGAGAAAACTATGCGCTACCCCGGAACGATCGATTACCTCAGGGTTTTAAGGGAAGCAGGGTTTTTCAGCGAAGAGGAGACCGAGGTCAGGGGAGTAAAAGTAAGGCCAATTGACCTGACTTCCAGGTTATTGTTCCCGGCGTGGAAACTAAAACCCGGAGAGATGGAGTTTACCGTAATGCGAATTACTGTCTCAGGGACACTGAATGGAGAAAAAACAACGGTTGTTTATAACCTTCTTGACAGGTACGATCAGGCTTCGGGGATAACATCAATGGCCAGGACAACAGGATATACATGTACGGCAGTTGCCAATCTGATGCTTGAGGGTATGTTCAGGCAACCGGGGATCAATCCCCCGGAATATATCGGCAAGACTGAGGGACACCTTCACTTTATTCTTGAGTACCTGAAAGAGAGAAATGTAGTATACAGGATTGGTTGATCAGAAATAGATATCCCTTTCTCCCTCCCGTATCTTTGCAAGTCGTGACACTGTTTCGCTGCGGGTACCGGCCTCAAGACCCAGAAGTGATTTTTCAATAACTTTCCAGCCCTTATCCGCCAGTTCAGTTCCGGCATAATCACTCATGTATTCCGCAAGGGTCAGGATTGCGTTCGGAGTACAATAACGCTTGATAAACCCGGGTACTGAAAATTCCATAAAGTGTTCGCCCGTACGTCCAAGCCGGTAACAGGCCGTGCAGAATGAAGGAACAAAGCCATCATCAAGCAGATCATCGATAACTTCTGAAAGAGATCTTTCATCACTTATCCTGAATTGCTCCCTGTTCAGATCCTGGTTATTACCGCCAGTGGCCGAATAGGCTCCTATCTCGATCCTGGTTCCTCCATCAATCTGTGATATGCCATATTTAAGTACCTCCTTTCTGAGAGTATCATCTTCACGGGCAGTAAGTATAAGGCCTGTATAGGGGACAGCAAGCCGCAGTATTGCAACCAGCCTGCTGAACTCATCATCACTTACAAGGTATTTCCCTTCAATTTTCATTGTTGATGCATCCTTAAGCCTTGGAAATGATATCGTATGAGGTCCTACATTGTAGCATGCTTCAAGATGGTTTGTGTGGCGGACAAGCCCCATAACCTCAAACCGCCAGTCGTACAATCCGAAAAGCGCTCCTATGCCAACATCATCAATATTGGCTTCCTGAGCCCTGTCAAGTGCCGTCAGCCGCCAGTTGTAACCGGCTTTTTTCCCGGCAGGATGATACCATTTATAGGCTTCGGGATGATATGTCTCCTGGAATATCTGGTATGTTCCTATACCTGATCCGCCAATAGTTCTGAATCCTTCAACCCCGAAAGGAGCCGCATTGATATTCACTCTCCTGATCTCACCATTCCCCCTTTTAACGCTGTATACTTTCCTGACTGTGGCTGCTATAAAATCAGGTGAATATACAGGATGCTCACCAAATACCAGGATCAGTCTTTTGTGTCCCGACTCCTCAAGGGCATCAACCTCACTGCATACCTGGTCATCGGAAAGAGTAATACGTTGAGCCGACCTGTTCGACACCCTGAACCCGCAATACCTGCAATCATTAATGCACATATTGCCAACATAAAGAGGAGCAAAAAGGACAATCCTGTTTCCATATATTTTCTCTTTCAGATGTCTGGCACCATCCTTAATTTCATTTATCAGATCAGGATCCTTAACATTAACAAGACATGCAGTTTCCTCAAGTGTCAGTCTGTTCTTCTCAAGTGACCGTGAGATTATCTCCCTTACCCTTTGTTTGTCGGGCTTTACACTTCGCAGTAGCGACCATATCTCCTCCGGGTCGATGAATGGTTTCATCTTTTCATCCCTGATATTCAGTCTTTCCGGAGTAAATTTCACAGCTATATTATTAATTTGAATGATGCTTTAACCTTACAAAGGTATGTACACAATATGTCAGATCATATGAATAATATCATACACATGATCCTGAAAATAAAATTATCCGGATTATTTTGGCTTCCCGGCTCTGTTGTTCCGTGAAATGAACTAGAGATTATCCCTCCTTGACAAAATATGCTACTTTCTCAAGTGAAGTGATCATATCATACTCCTCGAGATGCACATTGGCCGGTGTATTCAGTGCAATAGTGGTAAAATTAAGGATCCCCTTTATCCCGTTCTTCATAACCTCGTCAGCTACTCCCCTGGCCACTCCGGGAGGTACAGTAAGGATCGCAATTGTTATCTTCTGTTCCCTGAATATCTTTCCCATCATGTTCATAGGGTAACATTTAACGCCTGAAATTACCCGGTCGATCTTCTGAGGGTCATTATCGAAAAGTGCCACGATATTCAGTTTTGACCTCTTACCCATGAAATAGCTGGTAATTGCACGACCAAGGTTTCCCATCCCGACAACAGCTACATTCTGCCCCATCTCCGAATCGATAATACTACCAATGGTATTTATCAGTTCTTTTACATCGTACCCTTTCTTCAGCACAGATGTATATCCGATGAGCATCAGGTCCCTTCTAACCTGAACCGCGGTTATATGTAGTAAACCCGCCAGTTCATGTGAATAAATATAGTCATTGCCATCTTCAAGGTAACCGAGCAATGATCGCCTGTATTCGCTCAGTCTTTCAACGGTCCTTCCGGGAAGTGTTTTCATAAGAGGAGAAATTGTTAAATGTCATTCATAAAAATTCAATAATCCAACCAGGAGCATCCTGTTCCTGCAATTCATTCCCTTGCCTGTCAGAAAATATTCATATTTACAATTCTACAACTTTTTTTACAAATTGTCACAGGCAATTGCATAAAAACAGGCTCATAATATACATCTTATCAGCCGGTTTAAAGAAATAAAGAGATCTGTTAACATTTTATTTTCAACAATTGAAGCCTTCCGGCCGGCCGGAGACATTACTCTTCATATTGGATCTGAAAGCGACCAGTTTCCTGAAAAGTTCTTTCTGTATCTCCGGAAATGAGAGGTTTTCAGGAAGACAATCCCCGTATATCACACTCTCGACTTCCTGTGTGTCCGGAATATCTCCCATTCTGGCAACCAGTGCAAAGTATAACATCCCTGCACCCCTGCCCTGATCTTCGGTTACAGAGTAGGCACTCACCGGGAATAACCTGAAATCTGTTGAACCGGTTTCCTCGGCCAGTTCCCTTGCTGCTGTATCATATGGCGATTCACCATCTTCTATCTTCCCGGCCGGGATTTCATAGCCGTTCCTTTTGCGATTCTTTATGAATATCCACATATCATTGTAAACAGCCCCGATAACAGAATATCTGAAAGGTCCTGCACTCTCAGGTGCTTTCTTATGGAATTCTACTTTTATCAACTTTAACAAACTATAATACTTCAGGTCATATAGGCAAAGATTGAAAATATTTGTCTATTTTCATATTGAACATAATATGACAGAATTCCCTATTAAACAATCCTTCAAGTGTTGAAACCGGTTGTTTTACTAATTACAGATATTCTTACCCTGCTTCTGGAACGGAAGTTACTCAGGGAAAAAGGTAGCCTTTTTTCCATTGCCATTTATATTATTCACGGAGCTGTTAGTCTGGTTACATACTACCTGATGCTCAGGATCACTATTTACAGCGGCGAATTTGCGGAAAATGCCAATATTGCCAGGATGATGTCACTTATTTTCATTATTGGTGCATTCTGGCTTCCCAGGATAGTGTTTATTCTTTTTGGTTACCCTTCATTCCTTATAAGAAGGTTCTCTGAAAAAACCGCAAAAGCAGTAATGAATACCGGGCTGATTATTGGAGCGCTACTGTTTATCATGATGACATCGGGTCTTATTGGAAGGTTTAATATTAAGACTGAATCGGTAGACATTCATTATCCTGATCTCCCTGCTGAGCTTGAAGGATTCAGGATAGTACAGGTAAGCGATATGCATCTGAGCAGTTTTTATAAGCGGGAAAGGAAGCTTGAAAAGACAGTTAAAATAATAAACAGCCTCAATGCCGATATTGTAATTAATACAGGCGATTTTGTCACTATTGCATATAATGAAATGGTTCCTTTCACTTCGATTCTTGGAATGACAAGGTCGGAGTATGGCAATTATGCGATTACAGGGAATCATGATGAAGGCACATACCATCCCTATTACAGTGCTGATGATATCAGGGCAAACTACAAAAAGGTATGTGACCTGATAGAAAAAAGTAGATACATAAACGTTACAAACAAAAGTATTGAGATTAAGATCGACACAACCATATTGAGAATATCAGGTAACCGCACCAGAGGCAGGATCCCCGATATATCCTATTCAGATGTTAAGTACCTGCTTGCTGACACCACCAGGGTTGATTTCAGTATACACCTGGCCCACGATCCCGATTACTGGGGGAAAGTTATACTTGGGAAATATCCTGTGAACCTGACCCTTTCAGGACATACCCACGGTATGCAGTTCGGGATAATTGCAGGAAGATTCAAATGGAGTCCTGCAGAATATATCTACCCCGAATGGTATGGATTATACGGTTCCGGGTCGTGTTACCTGTATGTAAACAGGGGGCTTGGTACTATAGGTGCACCTGTAAGGATAGGTATGCCTCCCGAGATAACTCTTATTACATTATTAAGATGATTGTGAGACCAGGCGAAAATATAATAAAGAGAGTACCCTCAATGGATACTCTCTTATATTTTACTTTCAAAAAGGAGCCGTTCTGTATTGATTAATTGCCTCCCCGCTGCCTGTTTTGTCTGAGTTCCTGCATTTTCTTATTATACTCATCCATTCTCTCTTTTCCTATGATCTTTTCCAGTTCAGCGTTACGCTTGGTGGTCAGTTCATTCATTTTAGTTCTCATCTCTGTACGGTCGCCACCCTGCTGCATACCCTGGAACATTGTCTGTTGCTCTTTTGCATACTTCAGAAATACTTCCTGTATTTTTGCCTCTTCCTTTGCTTCGATCTTAATAAGCCCCTTCATCTGATCGAGCTGCCTTTTCGCATTGTCTTCCGGATTCATGTTACGCATACCCCCCTGACGCTGTTGCTGCTGCTGAGCAAAAGCACCTGTTACCATCAGAGAAAATATCAATACCCACATTGACCTGTAAATGGTTTTCATTTTTTTTAATTTTAGTTAAACACTTTTTCCCTTAGACATGAAAGTTATGCCATTTATTCCATCGTTATACCACTTTTAATAATTTTCTTCCATTAATTAACTAATTTTTAACTTTTAGTAACATTTACCTGAAAATGAAGCCCTCACGCAAGGTGTCCCCGGGATCTATCCAGAACTCATTCCTTCCGGTGAAACTTGCTGTTGCTGTCACTTCAGGTATGACAGCATCGAAATCTCCATATTCAATCTCTTTCTCCACTTTAACCTGCATAGTTGAACCTAGAATACTCTCAATTGTCACCTCCTGACCGGTCTGCAGTTCACCGCGTGCATGATGTATAGCTGCACGTGCACTTACACCTGTTCCCGTGGGTGACCGGTCTACCTCACCGTCTGCGAAAATGCACACATTCCTGCTCCAGTTTTCCGGATTATAAGGAGCTCCTGTAAATATTACACCGTAGAGGAATCCCAGGTCATCCTCAAAAGGATGTCCGATACTGAAATTCTCCATTACGGCTTTCTTTATTCTCTTGCCGTAATCGATCAGCCTGTAATAGTCGGAAGCATCCAGCCTGAGTCCCAGCCGGCCGGCATCACAGAATGCATAGAAAGCACCGCCAAACGCCACATCGAATTCAACCCTGCCGATTCCCGGAACTTCCACCACTTCATCTCTAATCAGCACGAAAGAAGGGACATTAAGGAAAGACACACTCTGTACAGTTCCGTTGACTTTCCTTGCTACAGCAGATATCCTGCCGGGAGGTGCATCTATCCCGATCATTACACTGGATCCCCGGCTTTCAAGAAGACCTGTATCAACCACAAACTTTGCCAGAGCAATTATTGCATGGCCGCACATAGTGCTGTAACCCTCGTTATGCATGAAAAATGTCCCGAAATCAGCCCCCTCTGTCACAGGCTCTGTTATTACAGCCCCGTACATATCGGCATGCCCCCTGGGTTCAAATATGAGTGCCCTGCGCAGGTTATCATGATTCTCACTGAAGTATTTTCTCTTTTCAAGAATTGTAGCACCTTTAATTTCCGGAATTCCACCCGTGATGATCCGCAGGGGCTCTCCGCATGTATGCATATCAATTGTTGTTATCCTTGTCCACTCAGAGGGTGTCTTAAAAGCAGACAATTTGCCTGTATTGATCATTTCCTTCCAATTTAATAAATGACATACCGGTACTGAAGTATGCCGGAACTGCCATGTACAATTTACCTTATTAATGCAATTTAGTCGTTCCCTGTCAAAATTTGGAGCAGTGAATCATTTTTTTTATGGCTCTTCATTCTTAACTTTATAAATTATAAGGCTGACTTGATAATAATTCCTTATTTTAAGAGATATTTCTATTCAATATTAACAATATGCCTGGGACCGAAAAAATAATATATCATGTGGATGCCTTTACAGCCAATCCATACAAGGGCAATCCTGCTGGTGTAATGATCAGTGGATCAGAGGTTAATCCCATAATGATGCAATTGATAGCTGCCGAAATGAACCTCTCTGAAACCGCTTTTCTGAATAAGGTGGACAGTGGCTACAGGATAAGGTTCTACACACCTGAGAGCGAGATCGACCTTTGTGGTCATGCTACACTTTCATCGGCACATATATTATATGAAACGGGACAGATGGCAGGCGATGAAACGATAAAGTTCTTCTCGAAGGCAGGTGAACTCTTTGTAAAAAAAGATGGTGGCAGTATTATAATGGATTTTCCTGTATACTCTTTTAAGAGGATCGATGTTCCCCCGAACATTGTTGAGATCACCGGCTTCCCTGTTAATGAACTTTATGAGTGCAGTTACGGATGGAAGCTTGCTTTACTGGAATCGGAAGAAATTGTCAAAGCTGCTCACCCCGACCAGGCATCACTTTTGAGAGCAGGATTAGGCGACCTGATAATAACTGCACCGGGCAATCCTCCCAAATATGATTTTGTTGTCCGCTGTTTTGTCCCCGAGTTGGGAATATATGAAGATCCTGTTACCGGATCGGCCCATTGTGCCCTTGTACCTTTCTGGAGTGCCAGGACAGGTAAGAATGAATTTATATCACACCAGGTTTCGCGCCGTGGTGGTGTCCTCAGGGTTAGCCTGTCTGGCAACAGGGTAACCATTGCCGGAGAAGCAGTTACTGTATTTCGTTCTGTTTTGCTCGTATAACCGTTGTTTCCGGCGGAATTTTCAAATAAAATATTAAATTTGCGATTCTGAATACAATACTTATCTGATATCACATGAAAATAGCAATGATCGGGACAGGTTATGTCGGCCTGGTGTCGGGAACATGTTTGGCGGAGACAGGTGTTGATGTAACATGCCTTGATATTGACGAGAAGAAGATTGAGAATCTGAACAGGGGTAATATACCGATCTTTGAACCGGGACTTGCCCCGATGATAACAAGAAATGTAAGTTCCGGACGCCTGAAATTCACAACCGATCCATGCAAGGCTATTGCCGGATGCCAGGCTGTATTTATAGCAGTGGGCACACCTC
>JBJKPH010000458.1:0-7250 GCA_046706585.1 Bacteroidales bacterium
AAACGGATTATACCGTTTATCTATTAGACATTTAATCAGTCTGCATGAAATATAATATATGATGTATACAAAACCTGACAATATGTAAACAAGAGGATGCTGTTTTCAGACAGACTCACAGGCTGCATCATTCTGTTTGCCAGACAGATATTAAAATGTCGAACGTTTGCTTATTAAAAGTCGAACCATTTCATATAATGTGAATTGGTTCGACTTTTTTTATTCGGTCGCAAGGTAAATATAATGTCTGCAAATTTGTTCAACATGAAAAAACCGAATTATGAAACAGCTTAAGTAAACTAAAAGTAAAATGCTTCAACTGCTGCTAACTTTAATTATTTCAGTATGTTCGATTCAGATCAGTGCTCAATCCCATTTTAACGCAGGGATCGGGTTTACTACCGGATCAATGTCAGATGCCGGGCTGGTATTGGAAATTGAACACGAAAAATTTTACACCGGGGACCTCTCTCTTCCCCTCAGACTTGACATTGGGATGATTTCTCTTCGAGACTATAATTCCATGGTATTTGATATTCACAAGGGATTCAGAAAATATTTCAAATCGGGATTCTTCGTAGAACAGTTTCTGGGAGCAGGAGTGTTATCAATGTCAAATAAGACCGGTAATACATGGTATTATGACAATTATGGAAATGTCCTTAGGTATGGCGACAGGGCTGTTTGGGGATTTATACCATCTGTTACTACCGGTGTTGGTTATAACCTGACAGCAAATAAAGGAATACAGAACATGATCTGGATCAGACCCAAGATCTACTGGAACCTTGCTTTAACCCGTCTTGATACACCAAAAGCACAAGTTCATTTCGGATTCACAAAAAACTTTAAATAGCATCAACCATGAAAAATCAAGTACTAATACCACTGATCGGCCTTTTGCTGTTTGCAGGGGCTTGTCAGAAATCAGAATTTTATACTGAAGGAGATTTCTTTTTCCTGAGTAATAAAGGGGCCAAACTCCCCGTGTGGGTTAAAGGAAATTTTGAATCAGATGTCATGCTCATTATTGTGCATGGCGGACCTGGTGACTCCGGATTATCTTTTACCATTACTCCCGGTTTTAAAATGCTTGAAGACGATTACATGATGGTCTATTGGGACCAGAGATTTTCAGGACTGGATCAGGGAAATTCAGATATCACGAAAATGGATCCGGAGGATTTTATAGAAGACACGGAAAAATTGGTACAGTTGATACAGGATAAATATCCCGGCAAGAAACTTTTTATGCTGGGACACAGCTGGGGCGGACAGCTCTCGGCAGGCTATCTTGGCCGTGATGATCACGCTTCTGGTTTTAAGGGATGGATCGATCTGGACGGCTCTATATATGCTGAACTGGAATCAAGATTGATGAAGGAATATATTCTGGAACGCGTACCAGCCAAACTCGCTGAGCCTGATGCGGACATAGCTTTCTGGCAGGAAATTATTCTGCATATGAACCCTATTGGTATGTGTCTGCCCTGGGAGGAGACGTAAACGACTTTGAAGAGTATTCAGAAAAATTAGATATCCCATACGTTGACCTTCTCTTCAAATCAATGTTCTCGTTATCCTATTATGTGTATTCTTTCGGAGATCCTGAAAACATAAAAAAATGGGATGAAATAGACTATACTCCGGAGATTGGGAATATTACAATCCCGGCATTAATGCTCTGGGGTGCAAACGATGGAATAGTTCCGGTAGAGGTGGCAGATTATGTATATGATCACCTGGGAACAGACCCGTCAGAGAAAGAAGTTGTTCTAATTCCCAAATGCTGCCATGGGCCTCACGTTGAGCGCCCTGAACAATTCTACGAAGAAGTATGCACATTTATTGAAACCTACAAAAACAACCGGTAATCATGAAAAACAAAGTTATGATCACAGTATTGCTGCTATTTTGCACTGTACCCAATTTCGCACAAACCAAAACAAACATTGGAAGTGGATATTATGGACATATGGGGACTCACCCCGGCATAGTACTTGAAATTGAAAAAGAACAAATGTTCTCAGAAAAAGCCTCTCTTCCTGTAAGGATTGATCTTGGTTTCTACGTTCACAAAAGGAACCACAATGGATTGTTCGTTGATGTGAATTACGGATTCAGACGGTATTACATATCGGGCTTCTTCCTTGAAGAGAGCATAGGATTCGGTATCTTATTCAGTTCATTGAATTCTGACGGAGTTTATGAAGTGGATGATAATGGTGTTGTATCAGAAGTTTCCGGAATTAATCAACCGGATCTAATGCCATCTGTTACACTGGGGATTGGATATAACCTCAGCAAAAACTCCGATTCAAAGAACTTGTTATGGCTGAGGCCTAAGCTTGCCTGGCAATTCCCTTATAAACTCTCTTCACTATACACTCCTTGCCTCCAGATTGGGTTTACTCATACTATAAGAAACAGTGATTGACGAACAGATTAATTTGTCTGTTTCACCTTGTTTGCCATCGAAACTACCAATAAAAAAACTACAATGCTTCTTATGTATATCCATTCAGTCGTTCAGATTGTATCTTATTCCTGCCCATGCAATGAATTTATCATCAATCTCCCGCCCGATAGTGTACCCTTTGGTTTTATATCCCAGTTGAAGATCCAGATCAAATTTTTTACTTATCGAATAACTAAGATCGGAATATACCATTATTCCTTTTCCGAAAATATCCTGATCCCACACTTCCATTAGAGTCCCGATCTTGATTTTTTCAGAATTATACAGATTAGGAGATGAGATGGTGATCGAATTGTTTTTGTAGGGCCTTCCTGTTTTTAACCTGAGTATAAACAGGCGATCATTCAATTTGACATAGTTGTTTAGGAACACTTCGTATCCTAAAACAGATGTATTGAACATGGTTCCATATGCCCAGCCATTGTGCTCATTGCCAATAATATACCCTGGTCTCTTTCCGTCGGTGACTTTCCCAAAGGCAGCAGCAGCCTGCTTGTAGAAAACAGGATCAAGCAGGTAAATGAAAGAAGCCAGTAATGAAGACTGGCCATAGAAATCAACAAGTCCTGGATTTACACTGCCGTCGGCAAGGAAAACCATATCATTTGAATACCTTTTCCAGACAGGCAGAATGTAATGAACGGGATCTCCGGCAGTATTGATCCACGTGTCTTCCTTATTCGGGTCTCGTGGTACTACCAGCGAAACATATATTGGATACATCATTTTATGGACAAAGGCAACTGCTAATTCATCATTGTAAAGGCCGTTATACTCATAGAAATCATCCTGAATGTTCCTGGAAGTCAGGTAGTTAATTTCGAACCCTCCGATAACTGAAAGGGCATGGTCCTGGAGTGATGCATTTTCAGGTAAATGCATTGTTGTGTATGGGATCGGAAGGGAAATGTTGTGAATTTTAAATTGTCCTCCTGCCTGCCGGGCTCTCATTGAATGTCCGAATTCATGGGGCCAGATCATCGACAAATAAGTAAATGAAAAGGACCATAAACCACCAAGAACATTACCCAGTTTTTCAGGCAGTTTTGGTTGAATTCCTTTTGAAAAGGCATCCTGCGCTATTTTTAAGGTTGTTAAACTATTCCTTGCAACATTATTCAGATCATAGCCGGGTGCTATCCCGAATTCATAATGCCGGTGAAATGTAGTATCACTCTTTTCCTGGGCAAGTGAACAGACAGGAATAAGAAGCAGGATCATCAGTGCTATTAAGCTCCGGATATTTATGTTTGAACTTATTTTTGTTTTCATATTCATGAATTTTGACATTGTTTTTAGTATATTAATGACAGGATGCTTTCGGGTGAAATGAACCATTTATCTTTTATCAGCCGGATTACTGCGAAAGTTTTAAATTGGTTTTAACTCTGTTCATATTGTTTTTGTAGTTATTGAATTTGTAACTTACACTGAGCATTATTACCGGATATTCCGGCATCTTATGGATATAAAAGCGATAGTCACTCCTGTCGATATCAAATTTTAACTGATTAGTGTTAAAAATGTCTTTTGCTACCAATGAAACAGACAGGCGCTGATTGAAAAACTTATGTTGTATGGAGGCATCAACCCAGTAAAAACGACTTACATTTCCAATTGAGTTACCTATACGGTCATGGAAATAAAAAGCCATAAGCTGTGCACTTGTATTTCTGAAAATATTAAATGAATTGATTAGTCGTGTGTCAAAAGTGAATGCGTTTCGATTATAGTTTTCGCCATTCATTAACCCTTTTGAGCTTTGTCCCATAATATTAAGACTTGCACTCAGGCTCCACCACTTCAGCAAATTAAGATTTACCATGTTTTCGAGACCATATTCCCGGTCGTCCGAAATATTATCAAAGGTTAAGACCATAACACCCTCATCATTGCTTCCGATAACCTGAGTGTAGGCATCATTTGTGACCCGCAAATACGCCTGTGAGCTGAACATTCCTTTTCCCAGGAACTTTTGAAAACCAAGTTCATATGAGTCTGTTAAATTTGGACGCAACAAGGGATTACCATATGCTTCCTGGAATTCATTACTTACATCGGGGAACGGATTGAGGAAATATTCGTCGGGACGGTCAATCCGTCGTGAATAATTTAAGGACAGCTGCTTTGTTTCTCCAAAGACTTTTGATAAGGACACCGATGGAAAATAGTTGAGTTTATTATATTCATATTTTTCATCAATGGTAAAGCTTTCTATAAGACGGTTGGTATGTTCCATGCGGATCCCCATATTATAAGTGATGCCCGATATTTCACCATTCAGATTAGCATATGCAGAGGAGATCTGCTCGCTAAAATCAAATTCGTTGGAGAATATATGGTCTGTCTGCCAGCTATTCGAAGCGTAATCAAAATTTTCTGCCTGCAGGTCAAGATATCTGTGGTATTTGTGGTAAAGACCACCTATCTCCAGTTTGGAGCCGTTGTCAAGTGCTTTGGTAAAATCTGATTTTGCCTTTATTTCAGTACTGAAGTTTGTGTTTTCATAGTTCATGGAATAGTAAGGCGTGCTTCCGGAAATATCAAAATCAGGATTGGTGTAATTCCTGTCCTGCCGGTTATCCATGAAGTAATTTATTTTCGAATAGAAAAGGGAATTTGACCAGTTACTGTTGTCATTAAAAACATGTGTGTACGATACATTATTGGTAAAATAGGCGGCAAGCAAAGACATGTTCATGTCTTCATAAACATAAGTGTGTTGAGACTGATTTTCAACAGTTTGGTCGTATTTAAAATTGGCATCAATATAAAGATTTGTATGACCCAGTTCTGCCGAGTATGAAACATTATTTTTGGGATTGATTTTATAATCCACAGTAATGTTTACACCGGTATTTTTATCTTTCTGGTGGCGATAAAAGAGGATATCATTGGTCCGTTGTATACCATTTACGGTTGTTTGCATGATCTCATCCATATTATAATACTGATCTTCAATTTTCCCGTTTGCACCGAGGGAGACATTAATTTTGTCGTTTGTATAATTAATGTTCATGTCGGAGTTGACCTTGTCTCCTGTCCCGGCTGAAATATTTACAATTCCGTTAAGTCCGGCCCCCAGGCCTTTCTTTGTAATAATGTTTATTATTCCTGCTGATCCTTCAGCATCATATTTTGCAGAAGGGTTGGTAATAATTTCAATGGTTTCGATTCTTCCTGAAGGCATTTGTCTTAAGGCCTCATCAGGCTTTAAGGCTGATGGTTTTCCGTCAATCAGTACTTTAAAGTTAGAACTGCCCCTAAGCAATACTTTGCCATCCTGATCTATTGTAACTGAAGGAGATATTTTTAGAGCATCGACAGCCGTCCCGCCATTTGCCGATAAATCCTTATCCACGTTAATTACTTTCTTGTCAGCTTTAATGATCATGTTCTTTTTTTGTCCGGTAACCGTTACTTCCCCCAATTCATCGGTAGCTTCTGCTAATTGAATTGTATTTATCTGTACAAGGTTCTGGTCAGCATCAATACTGATATCCTTAACAACCTCTCTTTCAAAGCCCACATATTCAGCCACCAGGTAATATGTTCCTGATGGAATATTTTTTATGCTGAATCCGCCCTCTTCATTGGTGATCGTACCGGTTACAAGAGATGAATCGGAAGCATTATAAAGAGCCACGGTAGCGTATGGTAATGGTTCGTCTGAATCCATGGCTGTAATTTTACCAACGATGCTGCCTTTCTTTAATTCCGGATTCCCGGCTTTCGTGTTCGTTAATGAAAATAGTGCCAGAAGGATTGAAAGAAAGAACATTTTGCAAACATCCATTTTTTGTTTTCTGATTTTGATCTCTGATGAGTTGTTCGTTTTCTCAGTTTTCATAATTATGTCTTTTTATTTTTGCTCTGGTTTTATCCCTGAATCATTAAATTGATTCTCGGGAGATAAAAATGAACCCTAATGGTTTTGTACTATCCGGATTTCTGAAAGCAAAGATGCGGCACGAAAAGATCCCATGCGACCGGATTCGTAAAGTCGAACGCTTTTTTTAATCACAAATGCGTTCGACTATTTTCAGTGAAGGTTCGGCTTTTTGCCAATCGTCTCTTTTTTAGGCGATTGTCTTGAGCGCAACCCGCAAAAGGCGCGCGTGAGAGTCAGAACCGAGACTCGCTATGACGTGGCGAAGGTGGGCCAGGCTGGGCTTCCCGACGCTCGCAAAGCTCGGCCGGGATAAACTTCTCGCCCCCATGTATGCAAAACAAAACGAAAGTACTCGCTCTCGCTCTCACTCTCGCTCTGTTTCGTGGGCTCAGTTGGATTATTTTAAGTTATCTTCAATATTTACAGGGGTTTATGTTTTTTCGTCATTAAAAACCACTGTTGATTTTATGTAAAATATTCCACTGGTTTACATGGATTTGTAGAGATACTGGCGAAAAAACCGGGGTATTGCATTTCTACAAAGAACTAACTGGAGCATTGGGCCAATACATGAAATACGCTTAATTTATGTATAGCGCTGCATGTAATTAAATTAATTCATGTATCTTTGTGTTACATGTTTATAAATAATGATAGTACGCAAGCTACAATCTTATATTGGGATCAATCTGAAGCCTGGATTTGCCGTTGGACTATTTGGGGCAAGGAGAACAGGGAAAACAGTCCTGATGAATCAACTGGCAGAAAAGATATCCGGAAGGCATCTTATTGTATCAGGTGAAGATTTTGATGTACAGGAATTGTTCTCAGGTCAAAAGCTAAGCCTCCTTAAATCTGCAACGTCAGGGTACACTCACC
>JBJKPH010000459.1:0-5457 GCA_046706585.1 Bacteroidales bacterium
GAGCATTTGTGTGTCTTATATACAAAATACCGTTATGAATGACCGGATGAGCCCAGTAAGGACCTGCATTCCCCTGGGTAACTTTAAAACTGCTAACAAGGTCGAACTTCTCAGGATCAGCTTTTAAAAGACCGACATTACCTCTTTTTTCATCATAGATATAAAGCATCCCTTCTGCTGCAATAATGGAGCCTTTGCAGTTCCAGTGCTGTTCCCACATTTTCTTTCCCGTATTCCATTCAATGCAGCACCAGTCGCCATTGCTGTTATTAAGCCAGTTGGAACCATATATATACCCGTTTATTTCTACAACACCGCCATGATGATCATCCAGTACCTTGTCTGTCCAAACTGTATCGGCACTAGCACCATCACGACCCATTTTAATCATCATACCACCGGTATTATATCCCCCGGTTACATATACCATTCCATCCTTAAACAGGGGTGTGGTACACTTAATAAGATCACTCCCCGGTTCGGGATTCACATGTGCCACTTTCCACAGGATATTCCCATTTGCAGGATCAACAGCAAATACATGTCCAAGGGATACATTAATAATCATCTTTTGTCCCCCGTATGTAACCAGGATAGGAGAAACATATCCAGGTTTGTCATTAAGGCTGGCTGATTTCCATATCACACTGCCATTATCCTTATTAAGAGCTATAGTCATGGTCTCAGGTCCCCCGGGAGAATAAAATACCTTATTCCCATCGATAAGCAAAGACTCAGCTATTCCCCAGCTTCCGTATGTACCCTTATTATCCTCACTTCCTTTATATGACCATATCATTTTCCCTGTGGTAGCATCGAAACATGCCAGGTCGCCATAACCGCTGCATGTATAGACCCTGTTACCCTGCACTGTGGGAGTAGCCCTGCTGTCGGGATATGATTGGTTCCAGGCTCTGCCCATCTCAGCTTTCCATAATATTTTACCATCCATGCTCAATGCATACAGAATGTCATTACTGCCTTCGGTCCCTGTAATATAAAGTGCATTATCGCCAAATGAAGGTTGTGAGTTACCTTTTGCAAGCTCCAGGTTGGTCCAGAGAAGATCTGGCCCTCCTTCCGGCCATGATTTAAGGAGCCCGGTCTCATCTGAAACTCCGGTTCTGTTTGCAGGACGCCAGTCACTTATTGTCTGTGCATTCAAAAAACAGGAAAGAGAAAATATAAAGGAAATTAATAACGATGTTTTTACGGATTTATTCATAAGATTTTACGTTTATGTTTATGATTCCTCAAATATAGCAGTGTTTCATAAACTTCAATAATTTCCAGGCTGCGTAAATCTTAAAAATTGTAAAAGTCAGTTTTTCCAGATTCAGCAAAGATATCCTGATACAAATATGCATTCCCGGATAATAACCCAGCTGTTATCCTCCCGTAAAAAAGAAAAAAATGGCAATAATGACGAATCAGCTTGAAGAGTTTGTTCCTGTTGAATTCATAAATTTCTCCAGGTTCCTTTTATAGCTTTCATGTGTATCAATATCATCGAGGCATTCTTCACAGACAATTATAGTAACATAGTCCAGGTTTTTTTCAATTATTTTTTTTGCTCCCCTGTCACCATTCAATCCTGCCAGGTCGTCAAAATAGCACCTGTCGAAAAGAGCAGGAACTCCTCTCCTTCCTTTTGATGAACCAGTAACAATTATCTGTTCAGATGATGGTTTATACACCGAAATGATTCTATCAAAGTGAGCTTCCGGTATCAGGGGTTGATCAAGTAAAACGATCATGATTGCCGCTGAGTCCGGCAGTTCCCTGACAATATTCTGTACTCCGAAAGAAATGGAACTACCCATACCGTTCTTCCAGTTGTGGTTAAAAATGATTCTCGCGTTTGAATTTTTAATTACAGGAGCAATTAGATTATAGTCGGACCCCAAAACTACGAAAAGCGGATTCCCTTTATTTCCAAAAGCATTAATCTGGTGTTCAATAAGTGTTCCTTTCCCCCAGGGTAATAACTGCTTGGGCTGCCCCATCCGCCTGGAAGCACCGGCAGCAAGTAACAAAACGGGTATCCTAACCATGAATTGAACCGGCTTTATCCTTCAGTAATACCGGAGTCTGGCGGCGAGTCACACTCAGTATCTCAGCAAGTACCGAAACAGCTATTTCAGAGGCACTCTCTGCACCAATACTGATCCCGGCCGGACCATGAATCTGATCAAGGAACTCAGGGGATGCGTCAGGACAGTACTCAAGAAACATAGACAAAACCCTTTCTCTGCGGCTTACCGAGCCTAAAAGACCTAAATATGCCGGCTTACAATCTTTAAGAGCCATCAGGTACTGAACATCCTTGTTGTAACTGTGCGTCATTAAAATAACAGCAGTGTGGTCGTCGAAAACAGAAGTATCAATCTCCTGGAAAGAAGGGGTTACCAGAGAAGAAGCACCTGTAAAATACTCACATGTTTTTGATTCATCTGCCGATGCAACAATTGTTACATCCCAGCCAAGCTCTTTCGCAGCACCGGAAAGCTTTACCGCATCATACTCAGCCCCGAATATATATAACCTGAACAGCGGATCGAACGACTGTGTGAAAATCAGCTGATCATCGACAGTTCCCTTTTCAAATAACGGATTCATGCCATACCTTTTACCGTTCAGGGTAACAAAGGTTCCAAGATTGTTATATTCCCCGACATCGTGGTAGTAAAAGGAATCCATAGTAAAAGGATGCCTGTTTATTAACTGTGCCTGAAATTCGTTTAAAAGTTCAGGTGCGAGAAACACAGGTTCAATAAGCAGGTAAAGAATACCATCGCATCCTACCCTGAACCTCCCGTCATAGGTCATTACTTTGGACTTTCCGGTCTGAAAAACACTTTGGGCCTGTCTCACAATCTCATTTTCAACACAACCTCCGCTTACAACCCCTAAAGAATCACCGTCTTCACAGATTATCATTCTTACACCCGGTCTGCGATATGAAGTACCCTCAAGTGCCACCACAGAAGCCAGAACAGCTTTCTTTCCAATCTCCTGCCAGACTTTTAAAGTTTGAAACAATTCATTTATCTCATGTGTCATATCAACTATGAAATAGACAGTTGTAATATCCCGTTATATTTCCGACAAGTTATAAAAATCATTTTAAAACGCCATTTTCATGACTATTTATTATTCAGGGCTTATCTGCTCAATTTATTGTACTCATCTTCTTTAACAGGTTCCAGCCATTCTGTCTTGCCACCTTCTACAGGAATTGTGAGGCTTATATGAGCAAACCAGCTGTCGCTTGCAGCTCCATGCCAGTGTTTTACCTCAGCCGGGATGTATACTGCGTCACCCGGGGCAAGCATCCTGGCAGGCTTACTTTCCTCCTGGTACCAGCCTGTTCCGGCAGTGCAATACAGAATTTGTCCGCCTTTCTTATGAATATGCCAGTTATTACGGCAACCAGGTTCAAAAGTAACATTAAATGAAAGCACACCTTCACGTGTCAGCAGGGCTAAATAACTCTGGCCTGTAAAGTACCTGGCAAAGGCATCATTTTTTTCTCCCAACGGGAATATTTGATTAAAAGCATTCATTTTACAATGATATTAAATATTATAAGTTCATAAATAGAATTAACCATGACGTTTTAAATGACAAACAGACCGGGAATTTGCCTATCACCTGTTCTTATCCATTCACACAGGTTAATTACCGGACCTGGCTTTGAGTTTATCCAGCAAATTACGGCCATTGATGGCTTCAGTTTTCCCAACCGTTTTTTCAATGACAGAAAATAAATCACCTAACTGGCCCTGGGTTACACCTACATTCATTCCCATGAATAAATGTGATCCCAGTTGCGACTCAGTGCCTGTCATTGAAGCCAGTGCTGCAATTGTAATTAATTCCCTTTGCCTGAAGGTAAGAACATCGCTGGAGAAGATATCAGCAAAAAGGTGTTCCTTCAGGAAAGCGTCGATACGTGGCGAAAACTCACCAAAACCCGGAGCTGGTTTCTGTTGTGGCATTTTAGTCAGCTCTTCCAGAACCTTACGGCCCTGCTCATATTTATCAGCGATTCCATCATTCATTTTAATTTCCTCACCGTGTGGATCATTAATTCCCTTCTGTTCTCTTGTATTCACAACATCCATAAAAGTGCTGATTCCATTAAGGCTTCTTGGAAAGCCGCAATAGGCATAAAGCTGAACCAGTTCTTCATTTATTTCATTAAGTGTTAAACCCGTATCCAACCCTTCATTCAATGCTATTTTTAAATCTTCTGTTTTACCCTGTGCCGCAAAACTTGATATCCGTATAAGGCAGATTTCTTTTTGACTTAAATGACTTTCTTCCATAATATTATTTTTTGCGTTTATAGACATTAACAGCACTGTAAATGAGATTACTGAAATAAATAATCGTTTTCCTGATTTTTTCATATCAAAGGGATGTAAAACACTAACAAATGCTGTCATTCTAACTTTCTCCCAGATTACTGCTAATACACCCTTACAGTAGCAGCTCTCGCCCTTTCACTGATCATGGATTGTAAATAGGGACTGTTACTATATTTTACCTTGTATGCTTCATCGATCCTGTCGTTAATGCTTCCTGATACAGGTTCAAAAAATACTTTTTTCACCATTCCGGCTGATTCAATCTTCCCTGCTTTCTGACTTATTGCAGACAGGTACCATCCTGACCTGGTTCCGTTGTAGGCTCTCACGTAAAGCATCTTATCAACAGTCACAGACCAGATCCATGTTGGAGTCCCATATGTCACACCATCTGCACGAAAGGGAGCAATATGAAAATCGTCATGTTGTGATATCAGTGCTATTTCTTCCCTTGTTAATTGTTCCTGTTCTTCATTCATGATTCCTTCATTATTTTGGTTTAAATCATTCATTTGGATGCTTTATCTCCGCTTTCCCCCATAAACAGGAAATATACTTGCTTCCCCATAATCCTTGATTCTTTCCATCCTCTTCAGCAATTCCATATCTTCGCCGGAGATTTCAAAATCAACTTCGGCATTATTTTTCATATGAACCGGATTAGCTGTTTTAGGTAATGGAAGAAGTCCAAGTTCCAGGCAATAACGGATAGATAACTGTGGCACCGAAACGCCATATTTTTCAGCCAGTTTAATCAATTCACCATTCTTTAACAACTCTCCGTGAGCAACAGGAGAATAAGCTTCTACAAGAATTCCCTTGTCCTGCGAATATGAAATAAGCTCATAAGGCATGTTACTTATATGTGCCAGTACCTGATTGACCATTGGTTTTACAGAACAGGATTCAAGGATGTTATCAATGTCCGGTTTTTCAAAGTTTGATAAACCAATAGCACGCAGTTTTCCTGCATTATAAGCCTCTTCAAGTGCTCTCCAGGCTTCACGGTTTCCTTCAGGGTAAGCGTCATCTTTAAGAAACTCCATCCAGGGCTTTGGACTATGAATGATCATCATGTCAATAT
>JBJKPH010000460.1:0-14658 GCA_046706585.1 Bacteroidales bacterium
GTCGAGGCGATTCATTCTTTCATCGGTAAGGGATGGTCAGATGAAGGAGGTGGAGTTCTCAAACGGGAACCTGGTAAGGGATGAGGCGCTGACTGCTACAGATGAACCAAACGGGGTAATCACGAGATTCCTGCCCGATAAAGAGATGTTCGGTCACTTTCATTACATAGCCGAGTTTGTTGAGGCTATGATGAAGAATTATGTCTACCTCAATGCCGGTCTGCAGATAAATTTTAACGGAGAGAAGTTCCTGTCTAAGAACGGATTGCTGGACCTGCTTACTGATAACATGGGTAAGGAAGAGGCTCTGTATCCCATTGTTCACCTGCTGGGGGATGACATTGAACTGGCCTTTACACATGGCAGCGGATATGGCGAGGATTACTATAGCTTCGTAAACGGTCAGCATACAACTCAGGGAGGAACTCATCTTGCTGCCTTCAGGGAGGCTTTTGTAAGGACTATAAGGGATTTCTTCAAGAAGGATTTTGACCCGTCGGATATACGTTCGTCGATTATTGCGGCGCTGAGTATAAAAGTGGAGGAGCCGGTATTTGAATCGCAGACCAAGACCAAGCTGGGTTCAAAAGATATGGCTCCCGGAGGTCAGTCAGTAAGAAATTATATTACTGAATTCGTAAAAAAGAGCGTTGATGATTTCCTTCATAAGAACCAGGATGTTGCACAGGTCATACTTAAAAAGATACAGGAGTCGGAGAAGGAAAGGAAGGCGATCTCCTCGATACAGAAACTGGCTCGCGAGCGTTCAAAGAAAGCAAACCTCCATAACAGGAAGCTCCGCGATTGCAGGATCCATTATGACAGTAACCACGACCGGCGGCTAAACTCGACCCTCTTCATTACCGAGGGGGATTCGGCAAGCGGGTCGATCACCAAATCAAGGGATGTTGAGACGCAGGCTGTTTTCAGTCTCAGGGGTAAACCTCTCAACACCTACGGCCTGACGAAAAAGATTGTTTATGAGAACGAAGAATTCAACCTTTTACAGGCAGCCCTGAATATTGAGGAAGGAGTCGATAACCTGAGATATAACAATGTTGTGGTGGCAACAGATGCCGATGTGGACGGTATGCATATACGGTTGCTGCTGCTTACATTTTTCCTTCAGTTTTTTCCTGAGCTTGTTCGGAAGGGACATCTGTACATTCTTCAGACACCTCTTTTCAGGGTAAGGAACAAGAAAGAGACACGTTACTGCTATACAGAAAAAGAGAGGGAAAAGGCAGTCAAAGAGCTTGCACCCTCTCCCGAGATAACGCGTTTCAAAGGCTTGGGAGAGATCTCCCCTGAAGAATTCAAGCACTTTATCGGTAAGAACATCAGACTCGAACCGGTGAGGCTTAAACAGGACGATTCGGTGAAAGACTTTCTGGAGTTCTATATGGGAAAGAATACTCCCGAAAGACAGGAATTTATTATTGAAAGTCTGAGGTTTGAAGAAGATTTAGTTGAGTAATTAATACAGTAGTGAGCTAATTATATGGAAGATATCGATCCTGGTAAATCGAATGGGAAAGGGAACGGGAAGCCGGGTGAAGCTAAAGGGCTGAATGGAATAAACGAAGCGATCCATAAAGTCACGGCACTATCAGGCATGTACCAGGACTGGTTCCTGGACTATGCATCATATGTTATCCTTGAGAGAGCCGTACCTCATATCGCGGACGGACTGAAACCGGTCCAGAGGAGGATATTGCATTCGATGAAAAGAATGGACGACGGGAGGTTCAACAAAGTGGCCAATATCATCGGCCATACGATGCAATTCCATCCTCATGGCGACGCCTCAATAGGTGATGCCCTTGTTCAGCTGGGCCAGAAGGACCTGCTTGTGGATACACAGGGGAACTGGGGTAACGTACTGACAGGCGACGGGGCAGCGGCTCCGAGGTATATAGAGGCAAGGCTTACCAGGTTTGCCAACGAGATAGTTTTCAACCCGAAAACAACAGAATGGAAATTGTCTTATGATGGCAGGAACAAAGAACCCGTTACACTGCCTGTGAAATTCCCGCTATTGCTTGCCCAGGGAGTTGAAGGTATCGCTGTAGGTCTGGCATCAAAAATATTACCGCATAATTTCAACGAACTTATAGATGCATCAATAAAACATCTTGAAGGGAAAGAATTTGAGTTGTATCCCGATTTCCCGACAGGAGGAATGATCGATGTGTCAAGATACAATGATGGTATCAGGGGGGGGAATGTAAAGATCAGGGCAAAAATTGAAAAGGCCGACAAGAAGATGCTTGTAATAAGGGAGATACCTTTTGGTAAAACTACATCTGCTATCATCGATTCTGTTCTGAAGGCAAATGACAGGGGTAAGATCAAGATAAAAAGGATTGATGACAATACTGCTGAGAATGTCGAGATACTTATACATCTGGCCTCAGGAGTATCGCCCGACAAGACCATAGATGCCCTTTATGCCTTTACCGATTGCGAAGTATCAATCTCACCAAATGCTTGTGTTATATTCGATAACAAGCCTGAATTCATCGGTGTGAGTGAGATACTCAGGCGTTCGGCTGAGGCTACTGTCGAACTGCTGAAGCAGGAACTGGAGATAAGGCTCCGGGAACTGGAAGAGGACTGGCATATGTCATCGCTCGAAAAGATCTTTATTGAAAAGAGGATCTATCGTGATATTGAAGAATGTGAGACATGGGAGGCTGTTCTGAAGGCGATCGATACAGGGCTGGAACCTTACAAGAAGATGCTGAAGAGGGAGGTGACAGAAGAGGATATAGTAAAGCTTACTGAAATAAAGATCAAGAGGATCTCGAAGTACGATTCAAAGAAAGCTGATGAGCGGATAAAGGGCATTGAGGCTGAGATTGACGAGGTAATAAACCATCTTAAGAACCTGATACCCTATTCGATAAATTACTTCAGGCAGATCAGAAAAAAATATGGGACGGGAAGGGACCGTCTTACCGAACTGAGAAGCTTTGATACCATACAGGCCACCAAGGTAGTGGCAAACAATGCAAGGTTGTATGTTAACAGGGAAGAAGGATTTATTGGAACCGGACTCAGGAAGGATGAATTTCTTTGTGAATGCTCCGATATAGATGATATCATTGTTATTCTCAAGGAGGGTAAGTACCTCATATCAAAGGTGTCGGAAAAGCAGTTCGTGGGGAAGAATATTATTTATGCGGCAGTATTCAATAAGAATGATTCGCGGACGATATACAATTTAGCCTACCAGGATGGAAGGGGTGGAAATATTATGGTTAAAAGATGTGCGATAACCGGAGTTACGCGCGACAAAGAGTACAATCTGACCCGGGGGACTGACGGATCGAGGATCATATACCTGAGCGCCAATCCGAACGGAGAAGCAGAAGTGATAAAGATATTCCACCGGCCAAAGGCAAGGCTTAAGAAACTGACTTTCGAATTTGATTTCGGTGAGCTGACCATCAAGGGAAAAGGTTCTATGGGAAATATCCTTACCAGGAATGCTGTTCAGAAGATCACTCTTAAAGAAAAAGGATTATCTACCCTCGGGGGAAGAAAGATATGGTTCGACGATTCGGTCAACAGGCTTAATGCCGACAACCGTGGTCTTTACCTTGGTGAGTTCAGTGCCGACGATAAGATACTTGTGATCACCAAGAACGGTTATTTCAGGTTATGCAATTTTGACCTTTCAAATCATTTCGAGGACAATATCCTGTTACTGGAAAAATTCAGGCAGAATGTTGTTTATTCGGCAATATACTGGGATGAAGAACAGGGCTATTATTATGTGAAGAGATTTACCCTGGATGAATCGGAAAAACCCCAGTGCTTCATTAATGAACATGCCGATTCAAGACTGGTCAGCCTTACCGAGGTGGAGTACCCCCGCTTCGAGATACATTTTGGAGGCAAACATAAGGAGAGGGAGAAAGAAATAATTGAAGTTGCCGAATTCATTGGTGTCAAGAGTTATAAGGCTAAGGGTAAGCGACTTACTAATTACAGTGTCGAAAATATCCAGGAGATTGATCCGGTGATGAAGAAGGAAGCAGCCAAACAAACGGTCGATGATGAACCGGATGAAAACGAAGATGAAGGAGGGAAGAAGAATCCAGACAAGGATGATCCGGCACAGATGACTCTTGAATGGTAAAAATTCTCGTATGACAGTCTACATTATTGGGTTTATGGGTTCCGGTAAGAGCACTGCCGGTAAAAAACTGGCCTCGCTCAAAGGTTGGAAATTCATCGATCTTGACAGCATGATCGAGGAGAAGGAGGAGAGTAGTATAACTGAATTATTCGAGAGGAAGGGGGAAGAGTATTTCAGGATGACCGAGGCTGAATGCCTCAGGGAGATAGGGTCATCAGACGGCCTTGTAGTTGCCTGTGGTGGCGGAACACCATGTTATCACGGGAATATGGACTATATGAACAATAACGGTATAACAGTATATCTTGAGATGAGCCCGCGGGCCCTGGCTTCCAGATTGTCGCAGGCGAAACATTCACGACCGCTTATTGCAGGGCTTACCGATAGTGATATGGAGTCATACATAAGTGAAGCCCTTGATGAGCGAAAAGAATATTACGAAAAAGCTAAAATAAAATTTGATGGTCTTAAGGGAGAGATCCGGTCTCTGGCTCAGGATCTTCAAGACTATGCTCCCTGAACTCACCAATATTATCGATCTGAAGATATTTTGCCAGAAATTTAACCCCGATATAAAAGGGTATTGTATCAAGCAGCGCACTCACCATCTTGAACATATAGGTCGATAGAATTAGTATTAATATGGCATGAACTGCCGTTTCACCCGGCTCAATTGTGATCGCACTTTTTGCGAAGAACCATGTGATGGTAACTACTGCGACAGAGTCGACCATCTGACTTGTTAGTGTCGATCCGTTATTCCTGAGCCACAATGCTTTACCCTTTGTGAGTTTCTTGAAGAAATGGAAAATATGGACATCCACGAACTGGGCAGTAAGGTATGCGATCATCGAGGCAATGGTGGCACCGAAAGTCCAGTGTCTTATCTGGAAGAATGTCCTCTGGGGATCACCAGGATATGGCAGGTTATCAGGACCTACCATAGGATGCGGAGGCAAAACACCCCCCAGCCACAGAATAAAGAGCACCCAGATATTCAATATAAACCCGGTCCATACAACCTGTGTGGCCCTTTTTTTTCCATATAACTCGCTAATGAAATCAGTACACAGAAAAGTTACAGGGTAGGGAAGTACACCGATAAATACTATAAAAGGGATCGACCTGCCGAAAATGGTGAACGAGAGATCTATCTGCCTGGATATTCCGAGAATATTCAGAATTGCCAGTGTGCCCAGAAAGAAACCGGAAAAGAGTATAAAAACGACTTCTCTTCGCTTTTCTATAACTTCATTTCCCGGATTCGACGGCCCAAACATAGGATAAAGTTAAAGATTAATTGCAAAATTCAAAATCACCGAAAAGTTTATTATGGGACCCTTCAAATGCATACTTTTTAGTAACAATCTGGCATTTAAACAGTTTGTTTTCGGAAGATCCGTAAACCGTTCAGGAGAGCAGTAATGAGGCCCTAAATAGTTGCTGAATTGGTGATATATAAAATAATTCTTAAATTAGGTTACTTTTATTAAAGCCGGATGGGAAACAGTTTAACGAAACTCTTCGGGATCGATGAGGAGGAAAAAGGATTAATTTCAACCCTGCTAATCCAGTCAGTTTTTATTGGCATCTTTTTCGGGGTATTCAATATTACGGCACATTCGTTATTTCTTTCAAGGTTTGACGAAACATATCTTGCCAGGGCTTACGCTATCTCAGGCGTGGCGGGAATAACACTTACTTCTATCTATACTGTGCTTCAATCGAGGATGAAGTTCACAGGGTTTGCAATACTGAACCTTACTTTTATTATGCTCCTTACCCTGTCTCTCTGGATCTTAATGCTTATGAAGCCGGCTGAATGGGTCATTTTCGGAATATTTATTATGCTGGGGCCACTGAATATTCTTGCTTTACTCGGTTTTTACGGGACAGCAGGCAGAATATTTACACTGAGACAGGGTAAAAGACTTTTCGGGATTATCGATACAGGCTACGTGGTTGGAGCAATAATAAGCAGTTTCGCAATACCCGGTCTGCTTTCCCTTAACATTCAACCGAGGGATCTGTTGCTGATAAGTGCAGCCGGTGCTTTCGGAGCAGTTATAGTACAGTTTTTTATCGGCCATAACTATAAGGGAGCAATTCTTGCTTCAACTTCGGGTGGTGAATCAAGGGCAAAATTGTCGGTTTTCAGGAAAGACAGGTATATAAGAACAATGGGTCTCTTCATCGCTTTTTCCATGCTGATGATGTTCTTTGTAATGTATTCTTTCATGGCAGTGACCAGGGAGCGATTTCCCGAAGAACAGGAAATGGCTAATTTCCTCGGTCTGTTTGAAGGTACAATGATGGTCTTTACCCTGTTGATAAAGACATTTATTTTCTCTTACCTTATTAAGAACCAGGGACTGAAAGTGACTCTGGCAGTTGCACCCGTGTTAATAGCCATATTCACTGTGGTGGCAATTATCATTGGAACGACACGTGGTTTTACTCCCGAGGCTTCAGGTTTCATGTTATTCTTTATGATCCTGGCCATCAGCAGGCTTTTTTCAAAGGCTTTGAAGGATTCGGTTGAGGTCCCGGCATTCAAGGTACTTTACCAGACCCTGTCCGAGAAGATCCGCTATGGCGTGCAGTCGGCCATTGACGGAACGGTGAACGAGATTGCAGCTCTTGCATCAGGACTGATCCTGTCGGGTCTGAGTGCATTGGCTTTTGTAAAACTGATCCACTTCTCATGGGTGCTTTTTGGTATACTGGTGATATGGATCATTCTGGCGATACGCCTTTATAATGAATACAGGGGATCGGTTCAGAAATCACTTGAAAGCACAGATATTAGTGAAACGGGAGAGGAAGAAATAAAGGAAGCAGTGGATACAGGTACCGGTATTGCCCTGGAACTTAAGAACAATTATTACGACATTATCAATCCTAACGGATATTTTGAAAAGATAAAGTCAAATCCGGGTTTTATTTCTTCTGTGATCAGACATGCCGAAACAGGTGAAAATCCAGACATTCTTCCACTCCTCGGGAGGTTGAGGGAAGTGGTTACTGAGGATGAGACCATTAACAGGATAGATATCCAGATAGAGAGGTTCAGGATGATGACTGACAAAATCTCGGGCATTGAATCTGATGATCTTTCATCGGTCATGGAAACGAGAGAAGACAGGAAATTTGTTGCACGTGCCCTTTTTGCAACCGGCAGACAACCGGTAATAACCGATCTGTTAAGACTGATAAGAGAGAATGACAACGATATTAAAAAAGAAACCATTTATCTGATCGGAAAGCTTAAGCTTGCTGACCTTCTGCCGGAAGTATGCGACTGTCTGAACAAGGAAGAGACAGCCCCCGATGCCTATTGCGTACTTAGATCGTTCGGGGAGGATGCTTTCGAGGCACTCTCATCTCATTATTTCAGATCAACAGGCCACACTCAGGTACAGAAACTGATAATCAGGTTGTTCGGCGAAAGTGGAACTGAGGCGGCCAATGAGTTTCTTCTTCCCAGGATATGGTCGGTACACCGGTCACTAAGAAAAGAGGCTGTAAATGCCCTTCTAAAATGCCATTTCAAACCCTCACAGGAGACATCAGACAGGTTACTCCAGGAAATACAGGAGGTAATAGGACTGATAACATGGAATATTTCGGCAGGTATTACCCTGAAAACTGCCGGAAATAACGATCTGGCAGAAGCACTCAGCGAAGATACTGAGTGGTGGCGTTCGTTCCTCTTCGACTTGCTTTCAATTGTTTATGACAGGCACTCATTTGATAAGATCAGGGAAAATTTGTCAGGAGGAACAGTTGAAAGTGTCAATTTTGCTCTTGAGATGCTCGATATAGTCGTCGACGAATCGATCAAACCACGGCTTAATTCGCTGCTCGATGTAGTTAGTGATGAGGAAAAATTAAAGAACCTCTTCCAGTTTTACCCGGGTAGTATACCCGAGTATAACGAACTGGTTGAAGACCTGGTAAACAAGGATTATAACCATATTTCAGCCTGGACAAAGGTGTGTGCGATGAGAAGCCTCTACGATATTCCAAAGCCTGATAATATCGATTTTATTGTCGCCCTCCTGTTCAGTCCGGTGAAAATTCTCAGAGAGGAAGGAGTAAGGTATATCAGGGAAAAGGATATCGATATATTCACATCCTGTTCATACCGGATACCACCGAAATTCACGGAGCACATTGAGATGGTTATTAAAGGGGATATTTCTGACCGTATGGAGATATACAGGAAGCTGAACTATATAAAAGAGCTCCTGGGTAACATTCCTGAGAATAACCTTATAGCTCTTGCATCGGAAATGATGGTTATCAACGAGCCGGCAGAAGTCAAGGAACATCATCTCGATCATGATTTTATCGCATGGTCGATCAATGAAGAAGGGGATGAAAGAGGACCATTCACAAACTGGAATGACCTGGGGATAAAACTCGACAGCGACTCGAAATACGAAAAGATAAGTTATCCGCTATATATACTTGATACAAGGTTCATTGCCCGAATGGTTTTTAATGAACCCGGACTAAAAAATGAACTGATAATGCAGTTTGACAGAACAGCCTGAAAGAATGACCGACCGACAGACAACAATATTCAACCAGCTGATATTAAATATCATTGTACCGACACTGGGGGCACTGATGATAATGGCGCTTGTGAACTTTGTAAGCACAAAGGCACTTATTACAAACTCCAACAATGAGAAGAACAGGATAATATCACGCGAAATAACCGAACTTCTGGAATTCCAGGAGCTGGCTATTTCAATTATTGAAAAAAGTATGACTACCCGGATGGAGTCACTGTCGGAAAAGATAGTAAATGACTACCTGAGCGACACAAGGGATATAGAACATACAAATCTTGATGCCATCCGCAAAAGTCTCGGCATGGATCCAGAGACGGAAGATATTTACATTATCGACAGGAACGGGATAATAGTAAATACAACATTCAAGAACGACCTGGGTTTCAACCTGTTTAAACTGGGAGAAGAGCATAAGAACCATCTTCTGCATGTTTTCGATACAGGCACTTTTGTGAATACAAGATTTGCTGTTGAGGCATCTACCAACAAGCCGCGAAAATATACATACCAGGCCACCACCGACCGGAATTACATTGTAGAGATTGGAGCTTATTCAGATGAGGCCGATGAGGTACTCAGGCGGATAGAAGATATCAAAACGGAGATAATGGCCGATAACAAGGGTATTATCGATCTGGAGATCTTCTTTATGGCTGATACTATTTTCAGCTTCAATAAAACTCCTACAATATTCGAAGGGAAGGAGAATATGCTGGCAAAAACCTTTGCCGATAAAGACACGATCAGTATCCTTGAAAAATCAGGCCGGTCATGGTACCAGTATGACTATTTATATATGCTCCGCGACGAATCACAACTGTACAAGGGCTCGGTGATGCGGATCGTTTCCGACCGTACGTCAGAGAAAATGTTGCTGAGGAGGGAGCTTTCCAAGTTCATAGGACTTTTTTCATTGACACTACTGATCGTTTCGTTCCTGATATACAGGAAAACCAGGGTGATAACCATGCCTATAAAGAATCTGGTTGAGAGTGTCGACAGGATAACAGGAGGCCATCTCGATGGCAGGGCTGAAGTGGTGGGAAATAACGAGGTGACCAGACTATCAGAGAAATTCAATATGATGATCGATGAGCTCGAGAAGTATTATAACGAGCTTGAGCAGATGGTAAAGGACAGGACAGCAGAGATCGAGAAGCAGAAACTTGAGATAGAGGCACAGCGTGACGTTTTACGCGACCAGAAGAACGAATTGTATGAGAGGAATACCCAGCTGAAGTCGGCATACATTGAGATCGATGATCAGAAGCGTCATATAATGGACAGCATATATTATGCCCGAAGGATCCAGACAGCTATACTGCCGTCAGATGACTATATAGGCAAACATATTAAGAGCCACTTTATTTTATACAGGCCAAAGGATATTGTGAGCGGCGATTTTTACTGGTTTCATAAGGTCGAAGGGAAAAGCATGATAGCCGCAGTTGACTGTACAGGCCACGGAGTGCCAGGCGCATTCATGTCGATAGTCGGGTATAATCAGCTAAACCATGCAGTGAGTGTGATGAAAGCAAGGAACTCGGAGGATATACTTAACAAACTGAATGCGGGTGTAATTCAGACACTTAGTGAGAACACCCACGAGCAGCAGGTGATGGATGGTATGGATCTGGCATTGCTGGTGTTCGACAGCAAAAGAAAGGTTGTCGAATTTTCGGGTGCGAACAATCCGCTTGTGCTGGTAAGAGATGACGAAGCAATTTTGTATAAAGCTGACAAGTTTCCCATAGGTGCTTATGAGGGAGACAGACCACAGATATTCACAAGAAACGAGGTTGAACTTAAAGAGGGGGATATGCTCTATATATTCTCCGACGGGTATGCCGACCAGTTTGGTGGTCCGGATGACAAGAAATTCACAACCAGGAAATTCAGGGAATTTCTGGTGGAGATACATTCATCTCCCGTTGCCAGGCAGAGAGAATTGCTCAATGAAAAGCTTGAGGAATGGATGGGTGATAATGAACAGGTTGATGATATTCTTGTGATTGGTATTAAAATATAGTCCTGTTTTAGATATATGTTATGACAATGAGTAGTGATGAGAAAATGCATTTAGCCGGTAAGCATAATCCTTTCCCCGGATTGCGTCCGTTTACACCTGATGAAAGCGATCTCTTCTTTGGTCGTGAGAACGAAAGCAACGATGTGGTTTCAAAACTTCAGAAAAACAGTTTTGTAACAGTTATAGGTGCTTCGGGAAGCGGTAAGTCATCGTTGATATATTGCGGTGTGATCCCGAGAATTATTAAGGGTAAGGATTCGGCCAACTGGATCGTGCTTACCATGCGCCCCGGCAATAATCCGCTTGAGAATCTGACCCAGATGTTTGCAGCACAGCTCGAAGAGAAGAACAGGACTGAGCTCGGATCGCTGTTGCTGAACGATGAAGATGGCCTTACCAAGGCTGTTGCAATGATAAAGAAGAATGATTCCGACAGGGTACTGATACTTATCGACCAGTTCGAGGAACTTTTCCGTTTCAGGGGTACACTTAAGGAGGGATCAGGACGTAAGGAATCGAGAGCATTTGTTAACCTCATAGTAAAAGCAGTGAATGAGGGGAAACAGACACTTGACATCATTATTACCATGAGGTCGGACTATATCGGGGAATGTGCACATTACCAGGGGCTTACTGACCTTATCAACAATAGCAACTATCTAATTCCGCATATGGCCCCTGAGAACTACAGGCAGGCAATACTCGGGCCTGTAAAATATGCAGGTGCAACAATTGAACCTGAACTTGTGGATGCACTGCTTGAAGAGATCGGAGAAAAAACCGACCAGCTCCCGGTGCTGCAGCATGCCCTTATGCGTACATGGTCGCACTGGAAAAGAATGGAGAATCCCGATAAACCGATCTCTTTTACCAACTATGATGCAGTGGGCCAGATGAGTGAGGCCATGTCGCGTCATGCCAATGAGGCCTTCGAGGAACTGGATGCCAGGGGAAAAGAGATATGTGAGGTTCTTTTCAAGACAATTACAGAAAAAGGGAACGACAACAAAGGGATAAGACACCCGACAAAACTGAAGACTATAGCTTCGATCGCAAGGTGTTCGGAGGAAGAACTTATAAAGGTAATTGATCAGTTCAGGCAGGCAGGCCGATCATTTGTTACCCCTGGCCCGGGTGTTGAGCTCACCCCTGAATCGGTAGTGGATGTTTCTCACGAAAGTCTTATGCGGGTATGGGGCAGGCTTAGCGAATGGGTCGATGAGGAGGCTGCATCGGTGCAGATGTACCTGCGCCTTTCGGAAGCTTCTGAGATGTTCCAGGCCGGCAGGACAACGTTGTGGAGACCACCTGATCTTCAGCTTGCTCTTAACTGGAGAGACGACAATATGCCCACGCTGACCTGGGCCGAGAGGTATAATCCTGCCTTCGAGAGGGCAATGGTATATCTGCGTACAAGTGAAAAGGAGTACCAGACCGAAGAAGAGAACAAGATAAAGGCACAGAAGAGACAGTTGAGAAGAAGCCGCATAACAGCAATGATACTGGGTACGGCTGCTATCATTTCGCTGTTTTTCATGCTCTATGCATTCGTTAAACAGATGGAGGCCGAGAAGAACAGGCAGGAGGCTGATGCACAACGTGAAGAAGCTACCAGACAACAGACAATAGCTTTGGCACAGGCCGATACGGCCAGGATGAATATGAACCTGGCAAGGGAAAATGAAGTGCTTGCAAATGCTCAGGCCGATACGGCCAAAATGAACGCCGACCTGGCTATGCGTGAACAGCTCCGCGCCGAAGAGAATGCCCGGCAGGCTGACCAGAACGCCCAGGAGGCACGTCGCCAGGAAGTGGCAGCCACTGAAAATGCCGAGAGGGCTACCCAGCAGCAGCTTCTGGCAGAACAGAATGAAGCCGAGGCAACACGACTGAGGATGATCTCAATCGGAAAGAACATGGCAGTCAAGTCTGTGCAGGCGATAGGCCAGGGCGACATACAGGCACTGCTCGCCTACCAGGCTTATATATTCAACAAAAGGAATAACGGAGCTCCTAACGATGCTGATATTTACATGGGCCTATATAATGTTGCCAAAACATTCGGAGGTTCAGATTACAGGGTCTTCGAGGGTCTTGAAGGTACAGTGAAAAGCCTGGCTTACGGGCCCGGACAGGGAGTATTCTATACGGCAGGTGCCGACGGGAAAGTGCTGAAGTGGAATATATCAAACAACGGCGGGCCACAGGTTCTTTTCCAGGGCGATAATGAGCTTGTTGATGTTTTAGCTTCAAGCCCCGACGGGAAATACCTGGCATGTGGAAGCGACCGTTCGGTAATAAGGCTTATCCCTGTTTCAGGGAGCGGTGTAACGGTAGAACTGGATGGCCATACCGCCAAGATAAAGTCACTGGTATTTTCACCCGATAGCAGGACACTCTTTTCATCGGCAATCGACGGACAGGTACTGGTATGGGATGTGGCGAACAGAAGCTTTACACAACTTCGTAATGATGCCGATTATATAGTATCAATGGATGTATCGGCCGACGGAAGGAAACTTGCCGGAGGAACCCGTACAGGACTGGTAAGGATATGGAACCTAGCAGATAATACATCAAATGACCTGCCTCAGAACAACGGGGAGGTAACTTCACTCCGTTTCCGCGATGACAAGATACTGGCCATCGGTTTTATGAACGGGATGATAGATATATTTGATACCGGGACAATGACTTTGACAAGAGAACTGAAGGGCCATGCTGTGAGAGTTACCGATATCAGGTTCAATGAAAAGTTTGCCCAGATGGCAACAGGAAGCCTGGACAGTTATATCAAGATATGGAATATGAACGATCTTACCGAACCGCCTATTTCACTCAACGATAATGACAGGTTCGTATATGCACTTGCCTTTAGTCCGGATGGTAAGATGTTACTGTCGGGAGGAGGCGATACCCGTTATGATCTCATTCTGAGACCAACCCACATCGATTACATGGTACAGGATATTTGTGGTATTCTTTCAAGGAACTTTACCCAGGAGGAATGGGCCGTTTATGTTGGACGGGATATCGAATACGAAGAGACATGCAACAGCAATGAGCTTAGTATCAAAATACAGGAAAAAAGAGGAGAGTAATCAGGATAACATAAAAACAGAACGTTAATGACCCGGCCAATTTTATTATTTATTATTATTTTCTGCACTGCAGCTATCGGCGTGAGAGCACAGGATTGTGCCGTAAGACTACAACAGGCAGAAGAGATGTTCAATGCAGGCCGCGTTGAGGAGGTACCGGCACTGCTAGAAAATTGCCTGAAGTCAGGATTCACAAAGGATGAGGAACTGGCAGCCTATAAACTTATCATCCGTTCATACCTGTTCGACGACAGGGCCGACCTGGCAGAACAGACAATGATGGAATTTCTGAAGAAGAGACCTGAATATGAGATCAGTCCCACCGATAACGATGACTTTGTTTACCTGTTTAATAAGTACAGGGTAAGACCGGTGCTGCAGGTAGGTCTTAACGTGGGAGGAAATTTCACCTTTATCGGGGTTGCTCAAATGAACTCCGTTTCAGGGTCACCACTGGGGAAAAAATATGGGAATGACGGACTTTCAATTGCTTCAGGAACTGAAGTGAGATTGAAACTGGGCACCAGAATGGAGATAGGTGCAGGAGTTGATTACAGCCAGGTTACTTTCAAATACACCGAGGAGATGCTTAATTTTGCACAGGCTGTATATACTGAAAAACAATCCCGCGTCGAATTCCCGGTACAGCTTTATTATGAGCCGATATCATTCAAGGGATTTACCCCGTATTTTAAAGGAGGTGCGGCAGCCTCGCTTAACCTTTCATCAATCGCATCGCCCAGTACCAATAATGTAGATGTGAATAATACAATCCCCAGGACAGGCCAGCCTGAGGAT
>JBJKPH010000461.1:0-7679 GCA_046706585.1 Bacteroidales bacterium
TAGTAAATACAAGGACAACACAATAGTGATCTTTGCCAGTGACAACGGATATCATATGGGAGAAAAGGATTATATGTTCAAACTAACGGTATGGGATGAAAGCTTAAGAATACCAATGCTGATCCATGTGCCGGGCGTTACCGGCAAACAATCGGAAGTCGACCATCCGGTTTCTCTTATTGATCTGTATCCAACCCTTATCGATCTTGCAGGATTGCCGGCTCAGCCTAACCGGGAAATCGGCGGACCCGATCTTGACGGATTCAGCCTTAAACCTTTCCTTTACAATCCCGGAACTGATAATTGGGGGGGGCCGGATGTAGCCCTTAGTGTGCTTTACGCATCGCGTGAACCGGAAGACCATCTTGCTCCCAACCAGCCGGGACGTGTTGACAGGCAGCATTTTACCATCCGCTCAGTGAGGTACAGGTATACACTCGCAAATACCGGAGAAGAGGAACTCTATGACCATGATAATGATTCCAATGAATGGGTGAACCTCGCATCAGATCCTGATTATACCAGCATCAGATCCGAACTGAAAAGTGAGTTGTTGCAAATGACAGGGCAGAAATAAGCATTCTGAAATTGAAAGATAAAAATAGATTCAAATTATAAATCGACATATGAACAAATTCAGACTTTCGTTAAGTACAATTTGTATTATTATTCTCACTGGATTATTACTCTGCGGGTGTAATAATGGTAAAAACAATAAAAATTCTCAACCGAATATTATTTTGATTCTGGCGGATGATATGGGTTTCAGTGATATTGGCTGTTATGGATCAGAGATCAGTACTCCCAACCTGGATAAACTTGCCGAAAACGGTATACGTTTTACAAGGTTTTACAATACTGCAAGATGCAGTCCGTCGCGTGCATCCATATTGACAGGACTCTACCCGCACCAGGCAGGCGTGGGATTCCTGACAACAGATAATCAGAGACGGTTAAGGGAGATCCTGGGACCTCCGGGATACACCGATTTTCTGAATGATCAGTGTGTAACCATTGCCGAGGCACTAAAGACCGCCGGGTATGAAACCTATATGGCCGGTAAATGGCATGTAGGACAATACAGGCCCCACTGGCCTGTCGACCGCGGGTTTGACAGTTCTTATGTTATTCTCAGCGGGTATAATTATTTCGATCCGGCACAGGATAAATTCGCCCTTAACGACACGATCTATGAACCCGATCCCGAAGGCTTCTATATAACAAACTCCTTCACCGACCGGGCTGTTGAATTAATCGACAGGCATAACAGTAAAAAACCATTCTTCATGTACCTTGCATATACTTCCCCTCACTGGCCGCTCCATGCACCTGAGGAAGAAGTAGCCAAATACCAGGGAAGCTATATGGTAGGGTGGGATACCCTGCGTGAACAACGATACCTTAACATGAAGAATATTGGGATCATAGACAGGGATTTTCCACTGTCACCGCGTTTTGAGAATATCCCCGAATGGAATTCTCTTTCACAGGATCTGAAGGAAAGGTGGGACAGGAAAATGTCAGTTTATGCTGCAGAGATCTCTATTATGGACAAGGGGATCGGCAGGGTTATGGAGGAACTTGAAAAACGGGGAATGAAAGACAATACACTCATAATGTTCCTTTCTGATAACGGAGGTTGTGCAGAATACCAGTTCAGAGGCGATACAATTACACCAATAGGAGCTCCGGGATCCTGGAGTTCGTACGGTGCATGGTCGAACCTGAGCAATACTCCATTCAGGTTATTCAAGCATTATACCCACGAAGGAGGTATCTCAACTCCATTTATTGCATACTGGCCGGATGGAATAACACGAAGTTCGGGGGATTTTGTCAGGCAACCCTCACATATAATAGATATACTGGCTACCTGCCTTGATGCTGCGGGGGCCACATATCCAACAGAATATAAAGACCATGAGATCATCCCTACCCCGGGTAAAAGCCTGGTACCCTATTTTAAAGGGGAAAATCCGGTTAATCATGAGACATTATACTGGGAACATGAAGGCAACAAGGCTATCCTTGAAGGTAAATGGAAGCTTGTTTCACGACTGACATTTCCCTGGGAACTTTATGACACTGAAACAGACCGGACAGAGATGAATAACCTTATTGACGAACATCCGGATATTGCGGACAGGATGAGCAAGGAATGGCAGAAATGGGCAGATGAGGTAGGTGTTGTACCATGGACCAAAACCGGGAGAGTACCAAGGATAACTAACTACAGAAGAGTAACCAGATAGAAGGTAAAAGGATCAGAATCTGGTTGAAGATCAAGAGTATACAGAACTAACCTAAAATTAAGTATTTATAATTCCATCATATGAAAAGTAAAGTAATATTTATGAGATCTGTTGCGATCAGACCCTTTAGAAAATTGTGTTTATTATTGATGTTATGTTATGGAGTTGGTTTATTCGGACAACAGAACAGGGAAACGCCTGTTTACCTGAATCCGCAGCAACCTGTTGAAGCACGCGTTCAGGACCTTATATCCCGGCTCACGGTTGTGGAAAAAGCCACACTTCTTGACCGGACAACTCCTCTCACAAGGCTGAATATTGATGCCAACCTGAAGTGGACCCAGGGTCTTCATGGTGTTCAGTGGGACAGACCGACAACTATGTTCCCGCAGGCCATTGGATTGGGTGCCACCTGGGATCCCGCCCTTATTCATGAAGTTGCTACTGTAATCTCCGACGAAGCCAGGGCTATCTGGAATGAATGGCATACAAATCCGGATTTTGAGGGTAACAGGCTCGGATTATACTACCGGTCACCGGTTATTAATATCGCCAGGAATCCATACTGGGGTCGTATACATGAAATTTACGGAGAGGATCCGTACCTTATGGGCCGGATGGCCGTAGCTTTTATAAAAGGCCTGCAGGGCGATGATCCCAGGTACCTGAAGGTAGTTTCAACAGTAAAGCATTTTGCCGTTAACAATATTGAAAATATTCCGGAAGACAGGCACATACACGATGCCAAAGTAAGCGAAAGGTGGTTATTTGAATACTGGCTGCCTCACTGGCGTGACGCTTTTGTTGAAGGGAAGGCTACTTCGGTTATGGCTTCATATAATGCCCTTAATGGCGTCGATAATGTCAGGAACAGTTATTTGCTAAATGATGTTCTGAGGGGGAAATGGGGATTTAAAGGATACGTTGTAAATGATGCCAATGGTGTGCAGAGAATGCATAACAAGTACGGGGGAAAAATGTCGTGGGAACAGGCTGTTGCCCAATCGTTAAAAGGAGGATGTGACGTAGCCGATTATCCTTATGGACAGTACCTCCCGGTAGCTGTTGGTATGGGAATCATTTCTGAAGATGATCTGGATATAGCTCTTACCAGGGTTCTGACGGCCCGATTTCGGACAGGCGAATTTGATCCGCCGGCTATGGTACCATATAGTAAAATACCTTTAAGTGTAATTTGCAGCCCTGAGCACAGAGCGTTTTCCCTGAAAGTCTCACAGAAATCAATTGTTCTCCTGAAGAATGAAGATAATTTTCTTCCTCTTGACAAGGATAATATTAAAACAATTGCTGTAATAGGTCCACATGCAAATATGTTTTTTGCCGGGGGATACAGCGGAATTGCTGCAAACCCGGTCACACCATTACAGGGAATACATAACCGGGCCAGATACGGCACAGAAATTCTTTACGCCGAGGGTGCTAAAATACCTCCCAGGCGGGGAAGACAACAGGCTGACTCACAATTTAATAGCGAAGAGGAAATAAAACATGCGGTTGAGATCGCAGGGAAGGCTGATGTTGTTATAATGTATGTTGGTACAACTTCTGCTACTGAATCGGAAGGGAATGACCGTACATCACTGGGATTACCCGGTAACCAGGAAGAACTTGTCGAAGCAGTAATGGCTGCTAATCCAAAAACTGTTGTTGTTGAAATGAACGCTGGACCACTTACTGTACCGTGGATAAAAGAGCATGTGCCGGCAATAATTGAAGCATGGTGGGCAGGCGAAGAAAGTGGCAATGCAATTGCGGATGTGATCTTTGGAAATGTAAATCCGGGAGGTAAGATGCCGATGACTGTTTATGCGTCAGAAGATCAGGTGCCTCCCCGTGATGATTATAATATTTCGGACGGATTCACATATATGTATCTTAAAGGTGAACCACTTTTTGCATTCGGGCACGGACTTAGTTATACCGATTTTTCATATTCAGATCTGAAAATTTCTTCCACAGCGACAACCAGGGACGGGGAAGTTAACGTAAGTGTGAACGTGAAAAACACAGGATCGATGGAAGGAGACGAAGTTGTACAGTTGTATGTGAGAGATGTGAAGTGCAGTGTGGTAAGAGCAAGTAAAGAACTGCGGGGATTTGAAAGAATAACCCTCGGGCCTGGTGAAACAAAGACAGTATCGATGACTGTCCCAAGTGAAAAACTTGCCTTTTATGACGAAAAGAGTCATCAGTTCGTAGTGGAACCGGGAAGCTTTGAAATAATGGTCGGGAGCTCATCGGATGATATCCGCCTGAAAGGCACGCTAGATGTAAATAAATAGAAAGGAGATGCCGGCTCACCAGCCTCTATTGGTCGAGATTGCAAATCTCGACCATAACGGCTGGGGAGAAGTCACCGGTCCGGATTCGGAGATCCGGACCAACGGGGTATAGTTAGTCTCAGATCTCCTCCCCAAAAGTTAGTCGCAGATCTCCTCCTCCAAAGTTAGTCGCAGATCTCCGCCTCCAAAGTTAGTCGCAGATCTCCGAATCTGCGACATTAGTATTCTCCTTTAATTACAAAGAACGAACCCCTGATAATTCCGGCAAGTTTCGATTTTTGTCTGGCAAATTTGAATTTGCCTTCAAGCTCATGCGGTATATCCATGCCTTCAGAAAGCTTAAATCCTACAGCCCTTTTCTTCGGGTCATTTAATGTATACATGACATTGATTGCAAGTCCGCTTTCATAGAAGACATAAGTAAACTTTATGTTGCCTGCAATAAAACCTGATGTTTCAAGTGGTCGGGATGAGATCTTAAGATCACGTTCAAGCAGAAGTATCTTATTTACATAATCAAGAGCATCCTGGCTTTCAGAAGCAGGACAAACCATGAAATCATGATCGTATTTATTTTTAAAATACCTTGCTTCGTTTGCCCGTAATCCCGCAAGTGCGTCAGATACAGGAGAAGACTCCAGCCCGGCTGATGATACTTCTTTAAAATCTACGATACTTTCCATAATTGACTATTTAAAAATGATCAGATACAACAATTTGTATAAATGCTTATCCCTGTTCAGTAAAATCATAATAAATCAATTTTATACCTGCAGCTTTTTCCTCCTCTTCTGATGGAGGAAATTACTCTTGCTTTTACAGGAACCCCGGTTACAACAGAAAACATCTTTTCTGCAAATCCTTCTGAACAATAGCAAATTGCCGAAGTATCCAGTCCTTTTCTGTGTTCTAAAACCGGACAGACACATGAATCTTTATTTTCATCAGCAATAATAGTCCCTGTTGTCTTATTATAGCTGACCTTCCAGCCCCATGAACTTTCAAGATATTTGATGAATTTTTCCAAATCACCAATATAATCAGAAAGTAAGGTGCTCATGTTTAGGTCATTGAAGTGAGTTGCCGATGATTTTTTGATGATTCTTCTTAATTGATCCTCTTCAATTTCCTGATTTAAATTTGAAATCAGGGCCGACAACCAGTCCTGATTAAGCTGTAAGTTTGGTTCCTGAACAGTTGATGCATTGTCATTTGCCATACCTGGAATATTACTGAACCCGCAAAAACATACTCCTGCCAGACATGCTTTTTTAAAGAAATCTTTTCTATCCATCTTTTGCATTATTAGAATAGTTAAAAGATAGGTATTAAATATTTTCCCACAATTATTGTAACTCGTACATTTTACTTTACTGCCGGTTTCTTTTCAATAAGTCAGGTTTTCCCTGGCTGCCCACCGTGTGAAATTACAGACCTGATCAGATCATGATCAATTAATACGGATAACTTACAGTATTGTGTCTTCTTCCCCAGCGATATCGGTGTGTCATGTAAACAATTTTTGTGGAAAGAATGCCAAGACCGGCTCCAAATACAACATCGCCAAGGTAATGCCTGTTATTTAGTATCCGCATGATTCCCACTGTTGATGCTAATCCATAGGAAAGATAGGGAACCCATTTATACCTGTCACCAAATTCCTCCGAAAGCATTGTTGCGGCACAAAAGGCCTGTGCCGTGTGTCCCGAAGGAAAGGAATAGTAATCACTTCCATCAGGACGCAGGTTTCGGAATGAATGTTTAATTACACTTGTGCAGGTGCTCATAACTATCTGGCTTTTGATCATCAGCAGTGTCTGGTTTATCAGATCCGAAGAGGGCTCCATTCCTATTGCATCAAAACCATACATCAACACCAGTGGTGAGTACTGAAGATAATTATCAGCCGAAGTATGGAAATCTGGAAATTCCTGATTCCGGAGATCACGGATCCTGATATTAAGTGAGCCCGGTTTCCTGCTGTTAAGCAAAGTTCCGGCAACCATAAATGATCCGGGAACGATGCTTTGCCTGAAATATATATTTTTGGTAAATGTCGTTGAATCTGGGTTTTGACCGCTTGTTTGTGCTGGTACCTGCAACAGTCTTGTCAAAATGAGGATTAGAATTAAGAATAAGTACCTGATCATTATGTTTATATTTTCAGCAATATATTAAAAATTACTTAACCAAATATTCCTGCAGGTGTTGTTGTTTGCCTACTCTCCATAATCCCAGACCCGACGACTTTCGTCTGATAATCTTTATTTCAGACCCGGGATTTCCAATATTTTGTGACAATGTATAATTTAATTATTTATCTTTGACCAATTTTACAAAATGGTCAAAAGGTAGAATATGGTAAAATTAACTCACGACGGATCAAATAGTGATAAAGTAAACGATATCTTATCGGTTGCCCAGAAGCGATTTGGCACCTATGGGTTTGAAAAAACAACCATGAATGACATCGCCGGGGAATTGGAAATGTCAAAAGCGGCTCTTTATTATTATTATCCGGATAAAGAGAGCTTGTATAAAGCAGTTGTGGAAAAGGAGATAGAAATATTCACTTATCAGCTTAGGGAAAGAATGAGCGAAACCGATCATCCGGCAGAGCTAATAAAAATATACTCCGAAACCCGCATCGGATTTTTCAGGGTCCTGCTGAACCTTACAAGGATACGTATTTATGAAGGGTCAGGAATATCAAATCTAATGGCAGGTTTAAAGAATAAATTCCGGGAGATGGAGAGAGCCAAGATGTCCGGTATTTTACTTGAAGGTGTTCAACGCGGGATTTTTGAAATTGACGATTGTGATTCGATAGCCGGCTTATTCCTTGATACACTTATGGGAATTTCACTGGTTTACAAGAAAAGCAATGAACTAATATATTTCACAGAAGAAGATTTTGTACGGTTAAAAAAGCAGGTTCATCAATTTGTACAGGTATTTATAAAAGGAATCTCTAAAAATCAATAATACATGGAAAAGACAGCTTCAAAAAAGAAAGGGAAAAATGGTTTTAAGGCCTATACTCCATTAATTGTCCTGTTAGTGATTGCCATTATTGCCGGTTACGTCTGGTACATGAATGTAATGAAATATGTAAGTACTGACG
>JBJKPH010000462.1:0-13950 GCA_046706585.1 Bacteroidales bacterium
GGCAGCGTTATTGTCGATTGCATACCCCGGTTTTAATACTCCGCTTTTTATTAGGTTATGGTACGCAGGCCGTCTTGCCGCTTCAGCATCGTAATGGGGAGAATGACTTCCCTTCAGGAACCCGAGGCATTCAATTTTTGTCAGTTCTTTCGGTCTTGAATCGGTTGTGCCCTCTTCGAACCAGCAGAGTGATCCCGCACTGCCTCCGCCAAGGACTATGCCCCTGTTCCATGCTTCCCTGAGTATCTGGTCTATTCCCTGCGCAGTCCAGATAGCTACCATGTTAAGCGTGTTTCCACCTCCCACAATAATGGCATCCATCGAAAGGAATATCTCTTCCCACGACCGGTTGAACGAATAACTACTGATAAACATGTTCTGAACAAACGGTATTACCTCAAGGCCTGCGCACATTCTGTACCATGAGATAGCTGATCGGGGATCGTCGGCTGAAGCTGTGGGCAGAAAGCATATCATCGGTTTGGGTTTGCCGGTCAGGGTTCTTACATAATTTACTATTTTGCTGTTCATCGCTCCTCCTGTTACAAGGATCTTGCGGGTTGCCATAGCAACTTCTTTTCCTGTTCTTTCAGAACCTGCTGCTGCAGTTGTTAAGCCAAGGCCCAATGAACCAAGGGCGGTTGTTGTAATAAAGTCTCTTCTTTTCATAGATATCATGTATTAATTATTTATTGTAGCATTGCATCGGAATGAAAATTACAACAAGTTAACAAAAGAGGTTAAAAGAAGCTTCCATTCCCGCCGATCTTTCCATTATTATTTATACCTTGACGTGGTGAGACCTGAAATTAACATATTTATCATATGAAAAACCTAAAACTTTACAATCATTGCCTGTTGGTAATCCTGCTGATTGCATCATCATGCAGCCCCAACGATGGCAGAAGGACAAGATCGGTCAGTGAAGATGACTACAGAAGAGCAGAATCGTATCTTTCTGCAAACACTTCGGGCCTGGTATACAGGGGCTCGGTGCGTCCTTCATGGATTGATGACAGTAATTTCTGGTATACAAATGATATACCGGGTGGCAGGGAATTTATCCTGGTGAAAGCGGGAACAATGACAAGAGTGCCTGCTTTTGACCATGAGGCAGTTGCCGGTGCGTTGTCAGAAGCCACAGGTGAAACATTTACCTCGAAAACACTGCCTTTCAGGTCTGTTGATTTTTCCGATGACCTTTCTGAAATTAGTTTTACATACAGGAATAAGAGATATACATTTAATACCGGTGACGGATCACTTAAAGAATCACGAAATGAAGAAATGTCAGCTGGCGGTAATGCAGTATCGCCTGACGGCCGGAAGGAAGCGTTTATTAGGAATTACAATTTATGGTTAAGATATCTGGATACAGGAAGAGAAGTGCAGCTGACATATGACGGTGCTGAGGATTTCGGTTATGCCACCAACAATGCAGGATGGTCAAGAAGTGACAGCCCTGTTTTGCTGTGGTCTCCCGATTCAAGGAGAATAGCAACTTTCCGGCACGACAGCAGGGGGGTGGGTGAGATGTACCTTGCAACAACAAATGTAGGTCACCCCACACTGGAAGCATGGAAGTACCCGCTACCTGGCGATAGTATAGTTTTTTCCATTCAGAGAGTGATTATCGATACCGAAACAAGGTCGGTAGCGAGGCTTAAAATGAAGCCCGACGCACACCGCTCAACCATATCAGATCATATCGCGGGCCGTGGAGGACAATTTTTGGATGTCGAATGGAGTCCCGACAGCAGAAGCCTTGGTTTCGTTTCAACTTCCCGGGACCACAGGAACGAGGTATTCAGGGTTGCAAATCCGGTTACAGGTGTTGTAAAAGATATATTTGAAGAGAATTCGGAGACATTTTTTGAGTCGGGATATAATATGATCAACTGGCATTACCTGCCGGAGTCGGATGAATTGCTCTGGTTCTCAAGGCGTAGTGACTGGGGACATTTATATCTCTACGACATTGCAACCGGTGAGTTGAAGAACCAGATCACCTCGGGAGACTGGAATGTACTGCAGGTTCTCTATATCGACAAGGACGATCGTATAATATATTTTACCGGTAACTGCCGTGAGCCGGGAGATCCTTACTACCAGTATCTCTATAGCGTGGAAATGGACGGATCAGGTCTTAAACTTCTGACCCCGGAATATGCAAATCACAATATTTCGTTTTCGCCTGATGGTGAATATTTCACCGACAGTTACAGTACGCCTCAGGAGCCTCCGATAGCAAAGTTCTACAATATCAGTGAGGGAACTTCTATTGAACTCGAAAGAGCGGATATTACCAGATTGCTGGCAATGGGATGGCAGCCGCCTGAGTCTTTCACTGTTAAGGCTAGGGATGGAGAGACCGATCTTTACGGTCTGATGCACAAACCTTCAAACTTCGATCCGGGGAAGAAATATCCCATTATCAATTATATCTATCCCGGGCCACAGACCGGAAGCGTGGGAAGCAGGAATTTCGCAGCCTCAAGGGCCGACAGACAGTCGATTGCCGAGCTTGGATTTATAGTAGTTGCAATTGATGCCATGGGAACACCAATGAGATCACATTCATTTCATGCTGCTTACTATGGTAATATGGGTGATAATGGTCTGCCCGATCAGATTACGGGGATGAAACAACTGGCTGAGAGATATCCGTGGATCGATATCGACAAAGTGGGTATTTATGGCCATTCGGGGGGTGGATTCGCATCAACAGATGCAATCCTCAGGTATCCTGATTTCTTCAAGGTGGCAGTAAGTGGTGCGGGAAATCATGATAACCGCAATTACGAAGACGACTGGGGTGAGAAATGGCAGGGTCTGCTTAAAACAATTTCGGATGACAGTACCAACTACGACAACCAGGCAAACCAGTTGCTGGCCGGTAACCTGAAAGGGAAGCTGTTGCTTGCGCATGGTACCATGGATACAAACGTGCCCCCGTATAACACACTGCTGGTAGTTGATGCCCTGATAGCGGCCAATAAGGACTTCGACCTGATCCTTTTCCCAAACAGGAGTCATGGATTTGGAAACGAGAATTATATGATGCGAAGGAGATGGGACTATTTTGTAAAAAACCTGATGGGTGCCACTCCTCCTGTTGAGTTCAAATTTAACCAGGCAGAGGGAAGAGGCCGGTAGCCTGTCAGACTATTTATTGCTTTTCTTAAGGTTTATTACTATAACTCCGTTAGTACCCCGTGATCCGTAAATAGCTGTTGCTGCACCTTTAAGAATATCAATCGATTCGACATCATGGGGTGATATGTTGTCAATTGATGTTACCGGTGAACCATTTACAATGAAAAGGGGCTGGTTGTTACCCCTTATCGAGGATACACCCCTTATCAGGATACTGTTACCGCTGACCGTTACACCCGGGACTTCACCTCTGATCATATCATAGATATTACTGTAATTTGCTTTGTCACCTTTATTAAAGTCGACTGATCCGACACTGGTGGTAACCTCATCTTTCCGCTTTTTACCGTAACCCATGTCAACCAGTTCATCATTGCTGATAATCTCAGGACCACCGGCTTCAATCGATGCGTTCAGGACAAATGTGATCTCTGTCTGACCGGCATAAGGGATCTCCTGCAGTCCGTTCGTGACACTGAATGCCGAAATAAGCTCAGTCGATGGTTTGATTTTCAATTTAAAGGAACCATCCCTGCCTGTAACCTTTGATGATTTTACCTTATCGACAAAAAGGAGTATTCCTTCAAGGGGAGAACCGTTATTGTCAAGAACGTAACCGGTAACGACCACCTTCTTATTCTTCCTCTGGGCCGATGCAGGCATTGCAACGAAAAGGCAGGTAACCAGTAATATTATGATCTTTGATTTCATATCAATTATAGTTAATGCGCAAAGTTAAGTAATTAAAATTCAGCAGAATGTTAAAAAAACAAAATTATTTAAGTATTGCAAATCCTATAAAATTACTGGTTTACACGGGTCATCCTCCCGACCTCTTTGCCCTGTAACCGTTATCTTTCAGCAGGCTGATTATCCTGTCGCGAAAATCCCCCTGGATTATTATTTCGTCATCTTTTACCGAACCGCCGGTCCCGCACTTATGCCTGAGAATCTTCCCGAGAGCTTCCATATCCTCGTTCTTTCCCCTGAAACCTGCTACAATTGTTACAGTTTTACCTTTTCGTCCCTTCCTTTCTATCATGACCTTCAGATCCTGCTCATGCGGGGAAGGGGTCTCCGTTTCGCCCTCTTCCCCTGTATTATACTCATAATCAGGATTAGTCGAATAGACCATTCCCAGCCTTTTTTTCCAGTCGTTGTCAGCTTTATCAGCCATGTGTTATTTTCCAATTATGGTTCTCTTCCCATTCTTAATCCTGAATCACAATTATTCCGGTGGCAACACTATTCTGACCGAGGAATTCGTTAAACGCGTTTACATCCGCCGATGTAAGTGTCTGAAAATCATCCTGGCATTCGAGCAGTATTTTATGAAGGGTATCATAAACGTCGTACTCCTGTTTAGTCGGAGCAAAATCAACCTCCTGACCTATATCGGATGCAAGCAGGGCATATTTGAAATAGAGCTTCTGGGCAAACCTGAAGGATTTCGAATCACCCTCTGCTATTGTCGGCTGAAGGAGCCTGTCCTCGAGGGCCTGCATCCTGCTGTAGAACTGATCGGAACGTTTAAGGATATCACCATCTGTGACCATTGTTTTCAGATCGTTGACCTGTTTTTTCATCCACTCTATTGTATTGATCATTCCCGTAGTCGATTCAAGATCATCCTGTACTTTGCGGTGTAAGACAAACTGCTCTTCCATAGTTGCAGCATCGCCTGCCGAATGAGGATCCTTTACAATGTTCAGTTTACCGGTGAGAGTTTTTCCACCTGCTTCGAGCTTTATATTATATTCTCCGGGGAGTACCCTTATACCGGCGAATCCTGCACTGGTACCCCAGCTGAGGATCGGGTACCATCCCTCTCTCTCCCAGGTGGTTCTGAACCTCTTCTCTTCAACTACCGTCGGGTTCCCCGGAGGTCTTGTTCTGAGTTTGCCCTGCCCGATATCTTCATAACAGAGATTCCATTTAACCCTGTTAATACCTTTTGATCCGGTTCCCCGGAGTTCTCTTACAATATTTCCCTTACTGTCAGTCAGGGTTATTTTCACCCCTCCCTTCACGTCATTCCTGAGGTAGTAGTTGATATTGGCTGTGGCATCTACCGGAGGACCTTCTTTAAGCTGGGTCATCCTGTAGGCATTTCGCGATTGAAAAAGATAGACATCTGATTTGAGAATATCGTTGTTTAACTGTTGAAGGGGTGTAATATCATCAAGTATCCAGAATCCTCTTCCGTAGGTTGCTACTACAAGGTCTTTGAACTGTTCCTGTACAACCATATGAGATACTGGTGCCGAAGGAAGATTATTCTGCAGATTTAGCCATGTGGAACCGTCATTGAAGGAGACGTAAAGTGCATTTTCAGTTCCGAGGTAAAGCAAACCTTTCCTTACAGGATCTTCATGGATCCAGTGGCAGTAGCTGAAGACGCTTTTAGGTATACCTGTACTTATCGATTTCCAGCTCTTTCCATAGTTGGTCGTTTTGTATACATAAGGATCACGGTTATTCATCTGGTGAAAATCAACTGTCATATAGCATGTTCCAGGATCATATCGTGATGGTTCGACGTTGCTTATAGTTCCCCATTCAGGCAGTCCCGGCACGTTCCCGGTCACATTGGTCCAGGTCTTGCCGCCATCACGTGTCACATGCACAAGTCCGTCGTTAGTACCGGCCCAGATTGTTCCCTCCTCGGCGGGTGATTCTGCTATAGTAAATACTATACAGGCATATTCAACACCAATATTGTCTTTCGTAAGTCCCCCTGATGGTTGCATCCTTGACATATCACCGGTGCTCAGATCGGGGCTTATCACCTGCCATGATGTTCCGCCGTCAGTTGAGACATGTACATACTGACTCCCTACATAGATCTTGTTATGATCGTGGGGGGATATATGAATCGGGAAGGTCCAGTTAAACCTGTATTTCAGTTCACCTGCAGCAGATCCGTATGCCGATTCAGGCCAGACCTTGACCGACCGTTCATGACCGGTCGAATAATCAACCTTCGTGAACCCTGCATTGTAGCTTCCACCCCATACTATATCAGGATTAACCGGGTCGGGTAAAATGTACCCACACTCACCGCCGGCAGTTACTTCCCATGATCTGCCGGAACGGCTCCATGGATTTCTTCCGGGCCGACCGTATGCAGGTCCTTTTAAACCGCTGCCATCCTGCATTCCTCCATAAACCCAGTACGGTATCTGGTTGTCCACTGCCACATGATACATCTGTGCGTTTTGCAGCTTGATCCTTTTCCATGTTTTACCCCTGTTAACAGAGATCATTGCTCCCCCGTCGTCGCTTATCATCAGCCTGTCGGGGTCCAGAGGATCTGCCCACAGGTCGTGAGTGTCGCCGCTCCATCCGCTTACCTCTGTTGTAACACCTCCGTCATAGCTTATACTGTGACTGTTTGCAGCAAAATACACAAGATTTTCGTCTGCAGGGTTTACAAGAATCCTGGATGCATAATGTGGTCTTTCGTTCAGTATCCTGTCGTAACTTACACACTTCCATGTATCTCCTGAATTTTCGGATTTCCACAGAACGCCCCTGTTAGGTGCACCTGTTTCGATAAGCGCGTATACTACTCTGGGATTACTCTGTGCTATTGCTATACCAACCTTGCCAACAGGGGGATCAGGCAATCCCCTTCCCCTTAGATGCTCCCATGTCTCTCCTCCGTCCATCGATCTGTAAATACCTCCGTTCGGGCCTCCACTCTCCCTGGTATAGGTGGTTATTGTTACCGGCCACATCCCTGCAAAGAGCAGGTCAGGATTTGAAGGATCCATCGCAATTTCGAAGCAGCCGGTGTTTTCATCTGCGAAAAGCACCCTCCTCCATGTAACACCACCGTCGGTAGTCTTATAAACACCTCTTTCCTGCTGCGGACCATAGCAATGTCCCATCGCTGCGACATAAACTATATCAGGATTTACCGGATTTACTACAACGCGGCCGATCCTGCCGGTGGCATCGAGGCCCATGTGTTTCCATGTTTTACCGGCATCAACCGATTTGTAAACGCCGTTTCCAATAGAAATATTACTTCTCACAAAAGCCTCACCGGTACCTGCCCAGACAATATTGTGAGCAGACGGAGCAATGGCCAGTGCTCCTATCGACTGAGCGGGTTGTCCGTCGAATATCTGCCTCCATGTTCCTCCGCCATCTTCCGATTTTTCAATTCCACCTGACGAAGCACCAATATAGTAAACCAGCGGATTGCCCGGTTCACCTATAACGGCTGAAGCACGATTTCCATCAGGACCAATATACCTGAATCTCATAGAATTGAATAAAGATGATGTTATCTCCTGACCGGATACAACAGAGATGGCTTCAAACAGGAATATTCCTGTCGTGACTAATAAGAATTTGACAAAGGAATTTCTAGACCAGTTCATAGTAATAGGTTTATAATTTGAATAAATATACCATTTATTTAACTATTCACCAGAACTTCTGCCAATGATCATGGAAAATTCGGCACCTCACAGGCAATTCAGTACAAATGACATTATACAAAAGACAAAAGACCTGATTTTCTGATTCAAATCATTAAATTTGGACTTTAACCAATAAGAATATTATACACCATGAAAAAAGCTGGAATAGCAATCCTTTTCCTGGGATTACTCCTTGCAGGATGCAAAAATGAGGAGCCGGCCAGTCCGAATGTCCTTCTGGTGATATTTGACGACCTCAGACCCGAACTGGGATGTTACGGTAATGAAATTATCAAAACTCCGGGGCTTGATGCTTTTGCTGAAGAGGGTCTGACCTTTATGAATGCTTATTGCCAGGCCGCCGTATGTGCGCCCTCAAGAGCAAGTTTCATGACCGGTTTGCGTCCCGATTCAAATATGGTTTGGCATCTTGGCGACGAGTTCAGGAAACTGCTTCCCGATGTTGTGACAATTCCGCAATATTTCCATAGTAACGGATACTATACAGTGTCAATTGGCAAGATATTTCACAATCATATGCCCGATTCGGTTTCGTTTGATGAACCTGATCTCCGTCCGGCTCAGTACAGAACACCGGAGATGGTAGACAGGGATGCCGAATCGTTCTATTACGACGAAGGATTGAACGAGGAACTGGCTGAAGTCAGGGAAAAGAGACTGGCTGCAAACCCGAATGCATATGCAGGCGGGTGGGCTTACGGAAGAGCAGTTGAATGTTCTGATGCACCCGATGATGCATTCTATGACGGTGCCCAGACCGACCTGGCCATTGAGACCCTGGAACGTTTGAAAAAGAGCGATCAGCCGTTCTTTATGGCTATGGGCTATTTCAGACCACACCTTCCGTTTGTGGCACCAAAAAAATACTGGGATCTTTATAACAGGGATAGCATTCCGCCTGCTCCTAATCCTTTCATTCCTGTTAATTCGCCGATAATGGCAATGAACTCAATGTACGAGCTTACAGGCTGTTATGATATGGAGTATGTAAAGCATCCTTCTGTTTTCCATCTTTCGGAAGATACTGCAAAACTTCTCAAACATGGTTATTACGCTTCGGTCAGCTATGTTGATGCATGTTTTTCAAGGCTTATGGAAAGCCTGAAAGATCTTGGTCTCGACGATAATACAATTGTTGTGGTTCTGGGTGATCACGGATGGAAACTGGGAGAACATGGAAGCTGGTGCAAGCAGACGAATTACGAAATCGATACAAGAGTACCTCTTATTATCAGAAGTCCCGGCAAGGCAGCCAATAAAAAGACTGCAGGGCTGACCGAACTGGTTGATATATACCCTACACTGTGCGATCTGGCCGGACTGAAAGTGCCGGGTTACCTGCAGGGTGAAAGCCTCGTTCCGCTCCTTGATAACCCTGATAAACCTTTTAAGGAGTTTGTTTACAGTCAGTTCCACAGGGTACCGAAGGTAAGTCCAGATGGACAACGATATATGGGCTACTCGGTCAGGTCGGGCAGATACAGGTATGTTGAATGGTATCACTGGAATTTTAAGACAAAAAAGGCAACAGAATATGAGGCACGGGAACTGTATGATCACCAGGATGATCCTGAGGAGAATTATAATGTTTCAGAGGACCCGGCCTATGCTGAGGTGATCGCTGGTCTTTCTGACAACATCATGGCACACTATAAATCGATTGCACTTGATGATCAGTAAACTGGCAGCAGGTAGTGAGTGATCACCGGAGCAGGAGCTATTTTGGGCTGAAAGTGAAAATATTCAGGGTTTTGGATAAATAACTCCTGTCAGGTATGTTTTATTACGGTCATACTTTACTATCTTTGGATGTAGAATATTATAACCAATAATATAAGATCAATGAAAAAATCAATTACACCAATTCTGGCAGTGCTGGCCCTGGTCTTTATAGCACAGGGGTGTCTGCCAAAACCTAATGAAAGCAAAGGATATACAATGAAAAAGGAGCAATTCGGAGAGTTGAAAGGCCAGGACGTTGTCCTGATCACACTCACCAACAGGGCAGGTAACACTGTAAAACTGACTAATTACGGGGCTAAGATCGTATGGATTGAAGTACCCGACAGGGATGGTAACCGTGACAATATAACCTTCGGCTATGATAATCTCGACGGCTATCTCAAAGGAGATCCTTACTTCGGATCAATAGTGGGGAGATATGCCAACAGGATAGCAGTTGGAAAATTCACTCTCGAAGGTGAAGATTACAACCTGGCTATTAATAATGAACCAAATGCATTGCATGGCGGACCCGGAGGATGGCACAGTGTTGTATGGAATTATGAACTGCTGGATGAGAAAGCATTCGTGCCGACAGTGAAATTTACATACCATAGTCCCGATATGGAAGAAGGATACCCGGGTAATATGGATGTGGCAGTATATTACAGATGGAATGATAATAATGAACTGACAATCGACTATGAATGTGCAACCGATAAGACCACAGTATTGAATATCACAAACCATGCTTATTTTAACCTGAAGGGTGCCGGCAATGGCGATATTCTCGACCATGAACTGACTATAAAGGCTTCTGCCTACACACCGGTTGATGAGAACCTCATTCCCACAGGCGAAATAGCACCTGTGGCAGGAACTCCTTTCGACTTTACAACAGCTCATAAGATCGGGGAAAGAATAAACGACGATTCGGAACAGTTGAAAATTGCAGGAGGTTATGATCATAATTTCGTGCTCGACAATATCGATGATGTTGATGCCATAGCATACGAAGAGACAACCGGAAGGATGCTGGAAGTTCTTACCGATCAGCCTGGTGTTCAGTTCTATTGTGGTAATTTCCTTGACGGAACACAGGTCGGTCATGGTGGCAAAGTATATAATTACAGAGGAGGATTCTGCCTTGAAACACAGCATTATCCCGATAGCCCAAACCAGCCTGATTTTCCATCCACCGTACTTAAGCCGGGGGATGTTTTCAGGTCGACTACGATTTACAGGTTCTCGGTGAAGTAAAAATAAATAGTTGTCGCAGATCTCCGAATCTGCGACATAATCAGGTGAAGTACTGGTCCGGATTCGGAGATCCGGACCATAACGGGTTTGAAAGGTGTTGTCGCAGATCTCCTTGCCCCCGTTGTCGCAGATCTCCGAATCTGCGACATAATCAGGAGAAGTTACTGGTCCGGATTCGGAGATCCGGACAATAACGGATGAGGGACGTTGAAAAAAAAATCCACAAATAATATGTTAAAAAAGAATAATTTTCAATTACTATTTAGATAAATTTTCATATCTTTCACGAGAATCTAAATAAGTGTTGAATTTACATTATTGCTATTAAATGAGTTTTATAATTAAGGATTGAGTGACTTTCTCATAATGTTCTGATTTAAAATTCAAATGAGCAATTTACAAAGGTAGACTGTCAGAAAAAAAAGAAATAATTGATCTAACCCATTATTTATATATATTAAACAAAAAACAAAAACAATATGGATGATACATAAAAATTGACTCAAAAACACGATATTATTTCTAGTGAACAAAAAAGGTAAAATATATTCAATCTAAACCTAAATTAATATGAAACCTGAATTTTCCGGAAAACTAAGATTGGTATTATTACTGATCTTTTTTATTCCGTCACTATTATCAGGTCAAACGAGGACGATAACCGGGACAGTTTCGGACGAGTCGGGAGCAACACTTCCGGGCGTCTCGGTGTCTGTTGTAGGAACAACAAAGGGGACCTCGACTGATGTAGACGGAAAATATTCAATTGAAGCGGCTCAGGGAGATCAGCTTCAATTTTCTTTTGTAGGTATGGATTCACAGACAATCACCGTTGGTACCGAATCGGTCATCAATGTTACTCTTGCTGCATCGGTATCGCAGCTTGAGGAGGTGGTAGTGGTAGGTTACGGTATCAAGAAAAAAGAGACCGTAGTTGGTGCCGTATCGCAGATCAGTGGTGAACAACTGATGGATATGAAGACAGGGGGTGCCCTTGAGAATACTCTCCAGGGTAATCTGCCGGGTCTGGTTGTGGTAATGCGTGACCCGACACCCGGGGAAGAGGCAAATTCGATAACCATGCAGATAAGGGGTGGTGCTTCCATGGGGAACAATACGCCACTTATACTGGTGGATGGTGTCGAAAGGTCTTTTTCAAACCTCGACCCTAACGAGATAGCCTCCATATTCAATACTGAAGGACGCTTCCGCAACCGCAGTTTACGGGGTTAAGGGAGCAAACGGTGTAATTATCGTTAATACCAAACGTGGTAGGAAAGGAGCTGTTCAACTCGACGTATCTTCAATGGTATCGGTCAAGAGTGCAACAAGGCTGCCCCAATACATGGACGCTTACAATACAATCCTCCTGAGGAATGAGGCCTACAGGAATGACGGCATGTGGGATCTTCTGTACACTGATGCGGAACTTGAGCATTACAGAACGCACGATTCACCTTATCTGTATCCCGATTTTGACTGGATGGATTTCTACTTTACAACAGCAACCGACCAGAACTATAACATCAATGCAAGGGGAGGTAACGACTTTGTACAGTACTTCGTGTCTGTCGGATACCTCTCTGAAGGTGATATCTATGATGTAGGAGATATTTTCCCATACAAATATGAAAAGAAAAACGGGCATTACTGGCATCACAGGTACACATTCAGGAACAACCTCGATTTCAATATTACCAATACGACAAAATTGTCGATCAATCTCGGTGGGAACCTGAAGGTATGGAACAGGCCCGATGACAGTTATACCCAGGAAACATGGTTTGAATCAGTAACAACAATGCCATATTATCCTGAAGAGGCTCTTCAGGAATTCCCCGACCCGAATATTCCGTGGAACCAGACAGGTATCAGGCCTTTCATCAGGCCAGAGCAGGGTCAGATAAGGCTTATGTGGACAGGGGGACGTGGTTTCTACAGAAATAAGAGTAACGAGGTTAATGCTGATATTACACTTGATCAGAAACTTGATTTTATTACCGAAGGATTGTCAGGATCGGTCAGCTATTCATATAATGCCGATGCCCAATACAGGCAGACTTTCAACCTGAGTGATTATCTTGGGTACTATCTTAATCCGGCTGACTCGGTATGGAGAAGGTATGACTTTAACGGAAACCTTAACTATGACAAACCGCAGCCTAAACTTAATGTTGGCAACAGTGAATCTTTCAGGGGTTCCTCAAGGAGTCATTATTACAGGGTACAGATGAATTATGACAGGACCTTCGGAAGGCATAATATTACCGGCGACGGTATCTTCAGCAGGAGACAGAACCAGTCATCATCTTCTTTCCCATCATACGAAGAAAACTGGGTTTACCGTGCAGGTTATACATATGACGGGAAATACCTTTTTGAAACAAGTGGGGCTTACACAGGATCGGAAAAATTCGCACCCGGCCTGAGATTCGGTTTCTTCCCATCGGTTTCTGCAGGATGGATACTTTCGGAGGAAGACTTCTTCAGGCAGTCTCTTCCGTGGTTCAGTTTCTTCAAACTGAGGGGATCATGGGGTAAAGTTGGTAGCGATGCAGGTATTGCCAGGTGGCAATATATATCGGAATTCACCTCCGGCGGATCTTCGCCACGGTTTGGTTACCCGTTGCAAAGCTATCCGGTAATATCTGAAGGTGCCATTCCTAATCCAACTGCAACATGGGAAACAGCCATTAAGAGAAATGTTGGTCTGGAGATGGGTTTCCTGAAGAACCAGATAACCCTTAACGTTGACCTGTATAATGAAAACCGCATTCATATGCTCCAGACGAGGAGATCAGTTCCTTCATGGGTCGGAGTTTCCTCGATATCGGGTAATATTGGTGAAACGAAAGCACATGGTATTGAAGTTGAACTCGGGATCAATAAGACCTTCCATAATGGTATGTTCATAAGGTCCAGATCGATCTTCAGTGCAAGCGAGACCAGGGTAGTGTTCTACGACGAGTCATCAGTAGTCCCCTTCCACCTGAAGGCTGAAGGAAAACCTGTTGGTGTGGCATCAAGGATGGGGTATTATACTCCAAGTGCCCAGATACAAAATATAGGTTTCTACCAGGACTTCTACGAACTGTTCATGTACCCGCTTGCATCGGGGCCTTCTCCTATAGTAGGTGATTTCAGATACCTTGATTATAATGGTGACGGTACGGTGAACGACCAGGACAGGATCGTTTCGCAGCATCCGTATGTCCCGGAAATGACATGGAGCACAAGCCTGGAGGTCGGATATAAAAACCTGTCGTTAAGAGCAGACTTCTACGGGATCAGTGCAGTTGAGTACCCGATGAGGCAGGGAGGTATGTTCTACCTCTATCCGTTCTCACAGAACAAGGAC
>JBJKPH010000463.1:0-25761 GCA_046706585.1 Bacteroidales bacterium
TACTAATAATTAGCCTGTGTTTAATTCATCTGCTGCCTTCCTGTAATTACAATACATCTGCAGACAGTGCTTCCGTTAAAGCATACTTCGCTTTCAATTGTTCCTTTAGCAAGTGGTTCGGCTTTAACCGTTACAACAGGCATCGGCTCTTCGTCTGCAGATGTATTGTTATTACAGGAAGGCAGCAGATGAATTAAACTCAGGCTAATTATTAGTAATAATGATTGTTTCATCTAATTAATAATTAAGGTAATTATAGGAATTGATCAAGAATTGCTTTTCTGATTTAAGCAGAAGTAATTCCTGCTTATTCGCTGATATATCCTGAAGCAGGTTTTTAAAATCCATTACCGATGCTTCCCCAATACTTAACTCTTTTGAGTATGCATCATATAGTTTGCCATATGTAACGGCCTGTTTTTCTGTCAGCATTATTCTCTCATCAACCGATTCAATCTGTTCCAGTATCTTGTTTTTGTTGATCTCATTCTGCGTCATGAAATGATTCTTGTTGAATTCCAGGGTCTGCAGGTTGATAGCCGATCGTTTCCTCTGTATATCCCGCTGGTTTCCGTCAAAAATATTCCAGGTAAAAGAAAGACCGGCACTTATTCCGAACCTTTTAGGAGATGGCAGGTAGGCAGCATTTAGCCCGGCATCAGCGAACAGATCAAGTTGTGGCTTATACTTCAGTTCATCAATAGCCTGCTCTGAAAGTATATCCAGGCTGTCGAGCCTGAACCCGACGAGGAATCCGGATGTTGCTGAAACCTCTTGATCTATCGTAATATCAATATCCTGTAATCTTACAATGGATGTGTCGGATATTCCACAAACAAGGTTCAGATCAAAAAGATTCGAGGCATATTCCGACTGTTGCGATTTATGTTCAAGGTTATAATTCTCCAGTTCGATCTGCATCAGCATAAGGTCTGTCTGCTTATATATTCCGTTAACTACCAGTTTCTGCAGCAATCTGTATTTTTCTTCAAGCTCCCTGATAAGCGACCGGGTATTTTCTGCCTCTTTTGCCGATTTAGTACAAAGAAGATATTGATAGGCCACTACCTGGTTCAATTCATGTTCGGTAAGAGCTATATCATTTTCATTTATCTGTTTTGATATGTCTGCCTTATTTGAATATACTTCAAGTTTGGATGCCGCCAGTAGTGGCTTTCTGACAGAAACCATAGCCGTGTAATTACCTCCGTCGGTAATAGCCAGATCGTGACCGATATAATTCGTTGCGTTCTCTGATGCCAATTGAAACCTGGTTTTGTTATTGTCCATTGAAACAATCGGAGAAAATACAAATCCCGATACCAGATTTATTTCAGGTTTATACAGTATCCTGTTCATCTGCTCCAGATCAAGGGATACGATCGCGTTTTCATTGTTTGCCTGGTTAATCAAAGGACTGTTCGCCCGGGCCTGTTCAATATAGTAGCCAAGATCCCTCTCCTGGGCATTAACGGACAAAGAACCTGTAATTACAAGGAGTATAGAAATTACTGTTTTTTTCACCTTCATTAATTATGATTTGATATGAATCTAAAACCCCATTATACAAACCTATTAAAAATATTCAATTTGTTAAGGCTGTACTTTACGGTTGTGTAGCATATTTTAGGGGGGAAGTTTGGATTAAATGCGTTATTTTTGAAGTTCTTAATTATCGATAAGGTATGAGAGTATTGCTGGTTGAGGATGAGAACGAGCTTGCACAATCGATAGCATCCTATCTCAGGAAGAATGAGAAGATCGATTGCGATATGGCCGAAAATATGGCACGTGCGACCGAACTGGCCGATCTTTATGATTATGACTGTTATATTGTGGATATCGGGCTTCCCGACGGAAGCGGACTTGACCTGATAAGGATAATTAAAGAAAAGGACAATAAGGCAGGAATAATAATCATTTCGGCAAGGGACTCAATAGACGACAGGATAACCGGGCTGAATATCGGAGCCGACGACTACCTTGTAAAACCTTTCCACCTTTCGGAACTGAACGCAAGGCTTTATTCACTGGTAAGGCGGCTGAAGTTCGACGGGAACAGTGTTTTCGTGATAAACGAGATCTCGGTCGATCCGCAGAGCAGAAGCGTACGAATACATGATGAAGCTCTCGACCTGACAAAGAGTGAATATAACCTTTTGCTGTACTTCATTACAAACAAGAACCAGGTAATATCAAAAACATCTATTGCCGAACACCTTGCCGGTGAATATGTTGACATACTTGATTCGCTCGACTTTGTGTACCTGCATATTAAAAACCTGAGAAAGAAAATGATAGCAAAAGGTTGCAATGATTATATTAAAACTGTTTACGGTGTCGGTTATAAATTCGAGGTAGAATGAAGTTGCTTACCAAAACAAGCATTCTTATTATTACTGTCAGTATATTTATTTTCTGGGCGGGCAACATTGTTTTTTTCTACATTTCCAGGGAGATGATCAATAAATATATCGATTCAGAGCTGGAAACACAGATGAATTTTGTGGATGCCCAACTCGACCTGGCAAACAGCGGATCGGGAGAAATAACTGTTCTTGACAAGATATCGGTCACAGATGTTGATATAGATGAGATCACAACACCGGTCTTTAAGGATACTGTATTGTTCAGTTTTGCCGATCAGCATTACATCCCTCACCGGGCACTTACCTTTTATCACAAAACCAATAACCGTTACCAGGAAATTACCATATATAAATCGCTGCTTGCGTCGGACAAACTTATCGAGAGGATCTCCGTATCGTCGATCATTCTCCTGATATCATTTATTGTAATGATATATTTCCTTAACCGTTACATCTTTGCAAATGTCTGGTCGGAGTTCTCCGCCAGTCTGATGAGGGTGGAGGATTATGACATAAAAAGCTCTGTGAGCCTCGAACTGCCCGACTCGGATATTGATGAGTTCGATAAATTGAACAGGGTTTTGCTTGAAATGGTTGACAGGATCCAGTCTGACTACAGAAGCCTGAAAGTACTTACTGCCAACACATCGCATGAAATTCAGACACCACTTGCAATAATCAGGAATAAGGCAGAGATCCTTATGCAATCAGAAAATCTGGGAGAGCCGGAGATGGAACTTCTGGGATCAATTCTTTCAACCACCGAACGGCTTTCGAAACTTAACCAGTCATTATTACTGATTGCCAGGATCGAAAATCATCAGTTTGAGGAATCCGAAATGATCAGTTTACCATCTGCCATTGAAAAGAATATTAGTAATCTTGACATCCTGCTGGAGGAAGAAAATATAAAGATAAACCAATCACTGGAAGATTGCCCGGTAATTATCAACCCGGTCCTGCTTGATGTTCTGATCTCCAACCTGCTGAAAAACGCCATCACGCACGGTGAAAAAGGCCATGTGATAGATGTCGGAATAAGATCATGTGTTTTGTCTGTTTCGAATGCCGGGGAACCGCTTTCGTTCCCATCAGAGTTTCTTTTCAAGCGTTTTTTCAAGGGATCGGGCAAAAAGGGTAGCACCGGGATCGGACTTGAGATCGTTCGCAAGGTGTGTAATTATTATAAAATAGGGGTTAGACATGCTTACGATGGTGGCATTCACACTTTCATGGTCGATTTCTCATCAATATCAGAAGCGGACAGAAGTAGTGAAAATGGAAATAAAAAAAGCTAAGAGATGCACGGGATATATCCATATTTCATAAAATTTCATGTGATATTCAGTGTAATATTCCTGATAACAATTGTATATATTTCAATCAGGTCGATAACCGGCTGGATTAAAAAGAGGGAATATGGCAAAACAGAAGACCGCCTAAGAAAGATCTATTTATACCTGCTGTATACCGACCTGCTGCTTGGAATTATTCTTTACTTTTTTCTTCAGAAACCGGCCGAGACAATCACCATGGAACAGGCCATGACCTTTTCAAACCTCAGGTTCTGGGCAATAAGACATTTCTCCAATGTAGTCTTTGTGGTGATCCTTTGTACAACCGGTAATTTACTTATCAGGAGCACTACATTATCAGGGAAAAAATTCAAGTACACTGTCTTTTATTTCGGGATATCTACTGTAATTATTATCATTTCGGTCGCCCTGTTTGCCCTAAGAAAATAATTTAAATCTTTTTTTTGCGCGCCATATGGCTGTCGCACAGCACATTATGTCTAGATGTGCAAATTATTGTCATATCATCAGATTTTCTACAGGATTGGAGTATATTTTTGAACCGAGATAATAAGAGAAGAGCTGCCTTGAGAAAGCAGTAAGATAATTTCACATAGTAGCAGAATCAAGTAACATTTAAGCAGATGTTACTTTTTTCTTTTTTAGTCCCCCACCCGTTAGTCGCAGATCTCCAAATCCGGACCAACAATAAAAGCTCGTTAGTCGCAGATCTCCGAATCTGCGACTTTTGTGTTTCATACCATTTAATTGTAGTTGGGGTCGAGATTACAAATCTCGACCAACAAAATGGTCCGGATTCGGAGATCCGGACCAACGTAAAGGGGGGAGATCCGGACCAACGTAAAGGGGGGAGATCCCGATCAATACCTTAACTCAGTGCTTCCAGCACTCTTTCGGGGGTCATGGGCAGCTGCCACAGTCTTGCCCCGGTTGCGTCGCAGATAGCATTTGCCACCACTGCGCCCATATTTATTATTGCAGGCTCGCCTCCGCCCTGGGGTGGCTCATCCTGTTTATCCATAAATACCGATTCTATTTTTGGAAGCCATGAGAATCTCGGAAGTTCGTATGTGTCAAAATTGTTCGTTTTGATCATTGCCCCTTCATACTCGATATCCTCGCTCAGGGTATAGCCCATACCCATTGTCACACAACCCTCGATCTGGAGTTTTGCTCCCTCGGGGTTAACCACCAGGCCCATATCCTGTACACACACAACCCTGATAACCTGAACATGTCCTGTCTTCCTGTCAACTTTTACTTCGGCCATCAGCGCCACATAGGTTCCGGCATCTATTCCGCACGCAACACCCACTCCATGATCAGCAGGCAGGTTATCCCTCTTCCCGAACTTTTCATTTACGGTTTTTACCACTCCGGTCATCTTCTCATCTTTCAGGTTCATCAGACGGAATTTGACAGGGTCGATACCCACTTTCCGGGCCATTATATCGATCTGCGATTCACGCGCAAACGAGTTTGTATTATTGGCAGGAGCTCTCCATGCCCCCACTGCGAACGGGTGGACTGAAGACCTTCCGCTCCAGCCCGGTCCGTGTACTTTTGTCACATGGTTCGGGATATCATAGAATTGCTGTGATCCCCTTTCGCCTGCGCAAAAGACGCCATAATCCCAGTAAACGATCTTTCCTTCTTTGGTCACACCCGAACTGATCTTCACAACACCTGCAGGCCTGTAAGTATCATAAAAGAATTCTTCCTCCCTGGTCCATGCAACCTGCACCGGTTTTCCAGTGATCTTTGCCAGCCGCGCTGCTTCAATAGCCTGTCCTCCTGCGCTTTTGCCGCCGAACCCGCCTCCGACAAAGATCTGCATTACATGTACATTTTCGGATTTAAAACCCAGGGCATTTGCCACCTGGTCTTTTAACGGGAACGGGGTTTGCGTTGATGCCCAAACCGTAGCTTTCCCGTTTTCAACAACAACTGTTGCGGTATGCGGTTCCATAGGAGAATGAGCTACATACCCGTCGAGGTACTTACTTTCAACAAGTATTTCAGATTCTGCCCTTCCTTTGCCGAGATCTCCCCCGTTTGCTACAGAATCTCCGTCGGGAGCATTCTTCAGGATATAATCGAAAATTGTTTTCTCATTTATCTCCGAGGATGGTGTATCAAAGTCGGCTTTTATCATTGTAACCGCCCCGGCTGCCACGTCGGGAGATTCGTGAAGGACAGCAATCAGGCCCTCCTGATTCACCACTTTAAGACCATCAATCTTTTCTACTGCCGACAGATCAACGCTGACCAGCTTTGAGTCGTGTGAAGGTGGTCTGAGGAGCCGGGCATACAACATCCCCGGCAGGTGAATATCTCCGGCATATTTTGCCTTCCCTGTTACTTTCTCGTGTGAGTCGCGGCGCATATAGTCTTTTCCCATTACCCTGAGTTCTGAAGGAGCTTTAACAGGTACATCGCCATCAATGATTTTTGCAATTTTCTGTCCTTTTGCCAGTTCGGCATAGGTAGCCATTTTAGCGGGTTGTCCTTTAACAGATACTACACCGTCGACGGCCTGCAGTTGTTCCCCGGGCACCTTCAGTTTATCAGAAGCTAGTTTAATCAGGGTGGCTCTTGCTTCGGCTCCGGCAGCCCTCAGTGGTGGACCAAAAAATCTGGTCGACATCGATCCGAAAGTTCCCATGTCCCATGGGCAAAGATCGGTATCGCCCATAACCATTTCTATATTTTCGACCGTTACATCGAGCTCATCTGCCAGCATCTGGGCCAGTGAGGTAATAACCCCCTGCCCCATCTCGATCTTTCCTGTAAACAGTTTGACCATACCCGTTTCTTCCACGAGGAGGTAAGCATTAAAGTCGGAAGGCATGCCACGCTGGGCCATAAGTTCACTGCTGCCGACTGTAAAAGCCACTACTATCCCACCACCGAGATATTTAAGAAAATCCCTCCTGTCGATATCGGCGGGTGATTTTATGTCTTTAAAATCCTTTTTCAGGTACCTGTCGTTTTTCATAGCTCGTTCCCTCCTTTTATTTCTGCTGCTGCAGTCTGGATTGCCTTAACAACTCTCAGGTGTGATCCGCAGCGGCAAAGATTGTCATCCATCCCTTCGATTATCTCATCATAGGTCGGATCGGGATTCTTAGCCAGAAGACCGTAGGCTGTCAGAATCATACCGGGCGTGCAATAACCGCATTGTAAAGCATCATTGTCGACAAATGCCTGTTGCAGGAAATGAAGCTCGTTGCCATTAGCAAGGCCTTCAATAGTTCGAATATTTTTCCCTTCAACCTCGCTCATCGAAACCGTGCATGATCTTACCGGTTCCTTGCCGATAAGTACAGTACATGAACCGCAAAAGCCCATTCCGCAACCAAATTTCGTTCCGGTAAGGCCAAAGTTATTTCTCAATACCCACAACAGGGTATATTCCCTGTCGAGGTTAAACTCCACAGGTTTTCCATTCAGGTTAAAACGAATGATCTTAGCCATGTTTTTTAATATTATTTAGTTCTTTTTCATACTCTTCCCTGATATCTATATCTTTCAGTATATCTTCTTCTTCCACTTCCACTTCACAGGTCTCTTTCCTGTGCCTCTCCATGAAGGTTTTAAGATTCTCTTCATCGTGCATTGACAGTATTTCCCCGAAATAATCCCTTCCTATCAACACCGGGTGTCCCCTCCGTCCTTTGAAAACAGGAACCAGGATCCCCCGGGCAGATGCTTTTTCACATCCTACTATTTTATCGATCACTTCGCTGGTTATCATTGGCTGGTCGCCCAGCATCACCAGGGCCGAACCGGCCTGCTGCGGAAGCGCCCCGATACCTTTTTTCACGGATGTGAACATCCCCTTTTTGTAAGATTCATTGTATACTTTCACGGGGTCATGGTCCAATAGAGCCTGTTCTATTCTTTCGTGACCGGAACCAGTAACCACCACTGTTCCGCCGACGGCAGACCTGGCACATTCGTCGACCACTTTCCCGATCATTGTTGTATGACCAAAAGGTAAAAGCAGTTTCTGCTTTTTCATTCTCGTTGACTCTCCGGCAGCAAGAATAACTGCCCATGTTTTTACCCTGTCCCTCATCCGTCTGACTCTTTGCGTGTAACAATCAGCTCGGCAGCAATACTAATGGCAATCTCTGCAACAGTTTTCGAAGGGATCGGCAGGCCGATCGGGGCGTGTACCCTGTCGAACTGATCTTCTGTGGCCCACCCCATTTCAAGGAATCTGTTCCTGATAAGAGAGATCTTGCGCTTGCTTCCTATCATTCCAATATAGGCAGCACCAGAAGCGATACAGTGCCTCAGTGCCTTTGCATCGCCTGTATGTGTGGTCGTCATTATTACTATATAGGTGTTATCAGTAATTCTGAGCGCTTTCACCGCCTCCTCCAAATCCCCGACTATTATCCCTGCTGCATCAGGGAATCTTTCTTTATTTGCATATCCTTCCCTGTCGTCGATCACCGTAACATTAAAATCAAGGAGTGCTCCGATATGAGCAAGCGACTGTCCTATGTGTCCTGCTCCCACTATTACAAGCTCAGGTGTGGGGTTAAGCGGCTCGACAAAAATCAATCTGTCATCCTTTTCCAGCAACAAGGGGTTCCTGCTATCAATTGCCCCGTTAACCAGTGCTTCAAATCCGTGTATATCCGAACCGGCAACCAATGATTCCATATTGTCGCCCGGATACCATTTCCTTTCCACAACAACCTTCTCATTGCTTATACCGGAGATACTGCTTACAAGTACTCCCCACTGTCCGGCTGAAAGGGAACGGCCGATCGTTGCAAACAATTCTGAATCACCGGAGCATCCCGGATCGAGCAGCACCAGGACCTTCCCTCCGCAAATTGCACCGTCAGCTTTGGCTATATCGGAATTCAGTTCATATGTAAACAGTGTGGCACTGTCATTTTCAGACATTTTTGCAGCTTTGGCCTGCGATTCAAATTCAAGAACACCGCCGCCCAGCGTTCCGGCAACAATTTCCTTTCCTGAAAAGATTGCAGCCGCACCCGGTACCTGCGGAGACGATCCCGAGGTTTTCAGGATTGACCCTAAAACATACGACCCCTGAGGGTCATCCCCGGCTGTAAGATGTTTGATAAGTTTATTTAACATGATATATTATCAGCATACATTGCAAGATATAAATATTCTACCAGTTACAACCTTAAACCCGGCCGTAAAATCTTCGAAAGGAAACCATACATATTGCTTCGGGTATAATTTTTGATATTGTAAATAATATTTTTCTTGCGTAGCTTGTAATCGTAAATATTCCTAAAAACAAATCTGTATAAAATGAAAAAGACGATTCGCATATCAGCCTATATCCTGCTGACGCTCACCATTATATCCCTTTCCGGATGTGAAAAGGACAGAATGACCCTGCTCACAGATGGTCAGTGGAATTTCAAGAATCTTACAACCGATAGCGACAACAGCGATATAAAGACTCTTATTGCACTTGGCAAAGCAGTTCTGGTAGACGGAACCCTGGATTTCTCTGATGACGGAACCTATGAGATGGCTTCTCCTCTTATTGATACAGAAACAGGGACATGGAAACTCACCGGGGAAACACAGCTGCTTAGAACACCCGATGGAGAAACAAATGGAGTTCCGGCTTCCATTGACAAACTCAAGAAATCAGAACTGGTTTATATTGAGACTTACGTTTATAACGATATAACATATTCAGCGATATATACCTGGGTAAGGTAAACAACGTTATCGCAGGATATTCAGGCCTGGTATTTTTCATCTGAGCCGGAATTACACCTGTCAGATAAGATCACATGCATCAGCAGGCATCCAGTGTGCATCTTTCCCGTCCCATTTTACATTGCAACCTATCGGATTGGTTACGGGGACAGATACTTCCTTTCCTGACACCAATTCACCAAGAGCCCGGTCAAGGTCGTTTACTGATATTTCTGATGCGTTCCTGGGGTTGTCGACGCCCCTCCCGGTATAAACCAGTTTTCGTTCTTCGTTAAAAACATAGAAATGTGGTGTTCTCAGGGCTCCGTAACTTTGGGCTGTTTCCTGTGTTTCGTCGTAAAGGTACAACCATGGGAATTTATGCTCATTCATCCTTGCCACCATATGATCGTAATCATCTTCAGGATAAGTGTTCGGGCTGTTCGAGTTAATCCCTACAAATTCCACTCCGGAGGATTTGAATCTTTCAACAGTTTTACGTGTTACCTCATCTGATCCGATCACATACGGACAATGGTTACATGTAAAAAAAATCACAAGGTTTTTGCTGTTGCTGAAATCTTCCAGCGAAAAGTATTTACCCGTTGTCGACCTGAGGTTGAAACCAGGTGCTTTGTCGCCAATCTGTAATGTAAAAGCCATGATCTCTAAAGTATTATTAATTGTTCATTAAACAAGGTGCGTTTTAAAATGTTTTAATCTAACAGGAATTTATAATTTATCAAAAATTATGGTGACAAATAAAATATACCCGGAAGATCCGTTTGTCCTTTTCAGAAACTGGTATTCGCCCGTAGTTGAGGCCGGCACTGAAAAGAGCAATGCTGTGGCTTTATCTACAGCTTCACCGGGGGGCAGAGTATCATCGAGAATGGTTCTGCTCAGGGGGTTCGACACCCGGGGATTTGTTTTTTTTACCAATTACAAGAGCAAAAAGGGTCTCCACCTGGATTCAAATCCTAACGCTGCCCTGCTTTTTTACTGGCCCGCCTTCTGGAGGCAGGTGAGGGTTGAGGGGCTGGTGATTAAAACAGGTCCGGGCGAGTCGGACAATTACTTCTCCGAACGACCCAGGGGGCATCAGATAAACGCATGGGCCTCATCACAGAGCGAAGAGATCAATGGCCTGCAACAGTTGGAAGTTGCCACAGAAAAACTCGAAAACGATTTTTCAGGAACAGAAGTCCCACGACCTTCATACTGGGGTGGTTTCAGGCTGATACCCACACTGTTCGAATTCTGGCATGAGGGTAAAGACCGGTTCCATGAAAGAATAGAATATAACAAAAGGGATGGCAAATGGTCGGTGAGGATCCTTGCTCCTTAAAATCACATGGTGCTTTATTGATTTTAATTCTTCTTTCCTGCCGGTATCAGCCTTTTTTCTTAATCTCCCGGGTAAAATTGGTGAAATACCTTATGCTTGACAGAAACAGGGCCAGGCCTATTGCAAGGTAGATAACGGACAAGTATTTACGTGGAATATGAGAATGTCTCAGGGTTATTCCAAGGGTCATCATTACCGCCACCAGGAAGTAGCTTTTCCATGACATAAAAGCAAAAGCACAGGGTCTTGGATCCATTGGCCCGATCCTTCCCAGGTTTTTATCAACAACTCTCAGGAATCCAAACCGGTGGACAACCAGGGCAAAAACAATTCCTGCCAGAAAAAAGTACCATACAGGTTCAGAATAAGAAATCAGCCATACGACGGCCATTGAGCACATCATTATTCCAATGGCGCTCCACAGGAATCCGGCGATCAGCAGCAGAAAGGATTTTTTTACGGACGGTTTGAACCGGGAAAGATCCATATTATCTAAATTTAAAGAACAGGCCCGTTTTTTCCCGGGCCTGTTCCATGTTGTCTGTTTTTGCTTCCCCCTCCCTTTTTCAGCCGGCGGACACGGCAAGAGGAAAGTCTTTGAATTTCAATTTTATTGCTTCACAAGTATAGGATTGCCGAAACCTATGTTCTTCAGTGGTTTAAGCTGTGTTGCCGCATCTCCTACCACAACATAGTACATCCTGCCGGGGTCGAGATATTTCCGGGCAATTTCTTTGTGCTTCTCTATAGTAAGGCCCTTAACGAAATTCTCTTCCTGTTTAACATAATCAACCGGCAGACCATAAGTGCTGATATCATCGATCATGCCAATAAGACCGCGTAATGTTTCGAACCTTCTTACATTGCCTTTAATTATTGCATCACGTGTAAAGTCGATATATTCCTGCGGTACTCCTTCGCGGTATTTTTCCATCTCCGTTTTAAAGATATTAACTGACTCTTCTGTTGAGTTTGTCCTAACCATAGATGAAGCCCTGAATATCCCATAGTTTTTGGCTCCCCTTACAGATGAGCTTGCACCGTAGGTAAAGCCTTTTTCTTCCCTCAGGATAGTGTTAAATATACCCGAGAGTGATGCTCCTCCCAGCTTATGGTTAACAACTGTCAGGGGATAAAAATCAGGATTGCCTCTTGCTATTGTCGGTGTTCCGATCGTGATTATCGATTGCTTGGCACCGGGTACGTCAACAAAATAGATCTTCGATTCTGCCGGTGGCTGAGGAGCAGTGAATTCAGGCATTTTCACCTCTTTGGGCTGCCATTTTTCGCTCAGTGATGAGAATGCATTTACAACCCTGTCCTTGTCAATATCTCCTGCTACGAGGATCTTTGAAACCGAGGGTGAAAAATTGGCATTATAGTAATCTTTAAGATCTTCGATGCTGATTGCCGGCACTGTTTCCTCTGTGCCCGATACTTCCGTTGCAAGGATATTATTTTCACCAAAGATAAGTTTATTGAAGGTTGTTGATGCCAGGCTGTTCGGGTTAGCCTTATTCCTGTTGAACCCGCTTTCTATCCGTCGTTTGGCGAGTCCGAATTCCTCGGCATCCCACCTTGGCTCTAGCAGCATTTCTTCAACAAGGGCAACTGTTTTTTCAAAATTCCTGGTCATTGTGCTGACACTCACCGAAATATCCTCGTTCCCTGCTGATATTCTGATAGAAGCGCCAAGCAGATCAATAGCATCTTCCAGTTCTTCCGGTGTTTTGTTTTTGGTGCCTGAATTAAGCATTGTAGCCACAAGGTTTGCAGTTCCTGCTTTTTCAGGGTTGTCGAGCATATGGCCTCCTTCGATCACCAGTGTATAGTTAACAAGCGGAAGCTCATCCTGTTTGATCCCCCATATGTTAATGCCGTCTGACAATGATGCTGTCCACACATCCGGAATAGTCAGTTCGGGATCGGGGCCATAGGGAGGTTTTACCGTCCTGTCAAATGTTGTTGGTGACTTAACAATTTCCTCATCATCAACACCTTCGTAAACAACTTCCGCAGCGTTGGATAGATCTTCTTCGACAATTCCTGCATTGACAGAATTTTCGGCTATCAGTTCGACCTGTCCTTTGGGAACAAAGCTTGTGGCAACATATGGCTTGCCTTTAATGTATTTTTCATAAACAGCCATTACATCGTCAACAGTTACTGCAAGGGTATTTTCCAGGTCCTGCTTATAAAATTCAGGATTGCCGGTAAATGTATTGTAATCGGCAAACTGGCGTGCTTTACCCGACACGCTGCTGAATGAGTTATAATAACTTGTTTCCTCTCCGGCCTTTATCTTTTCAAGGTCTGCATCTGTAATCCCGTCCTTTTCAAACTTATCGAACCCTTCGAAGATTGCTTTTTCCACTTCTGCAAGGCTTACTCCCGGGTTTGCTGAAACAGAGACCGTAAAGGTTCCTGCCAGTTCCTGCGAGCGGTTTGAAGCTCTTACCATAGAGGTAAGCTTTTTATCTTTTACAAGCACCTCGTATAGTGGAGCGGTCTTGCCCGAAGAAAGGATCTGACCCAGGTAATTCAGGGCATAATAATCTTTCGAATAGCGTTCAACGGTTGGGAAAACCATTGTAAACTGGGCTGTCCGGGCAAAATTGTCTTCATGGTAAAGCTTTTTGGTCTCTTTGAGAGTTACCGGCATTGGTTTTCTCTTTTCCACCTTGTTCCCTGCGGGAAGGGAGCCGAAGTATTTTTCTACAAGGGCCTTCATCTCATCGATATCAAAATCTCCGGCAATGGCCAGTGTTGCATTATTAGGCACATAGAATTTATCATGGAATGCCTTTACATCTTCTACAGAGGCAGAAGTGAGGTCTTCCATCTTGCCAATAACCGTCCAGCTATAAGGATGTCCCTGGGGGTATAGTGTTCTTGCAATCAACTCCTGGTTAAAACCATAAGGTGCATTATCAACGCTTTGGCGTTTTTCATTCTGTACTACATTCTGCTGGTTAACCAGTGCCGATTTTGTTACTGTGTTGGTAAGGAATCCCATGCGGTCAGACTCCATCCAGAGGACCATTTCAACAGCATTTTTGGGAACTGTTTCGTAATAATTCGTCCTGTCGTTGTTGGTACTTCCGTTAAGTGTTCCCCCGGCCGATGTAATGTTCTTGAAATACTGGTCCTGAGGAACGTTTTCTGATTCCTGGAACATCATGTGCTCGAAGAGATGCGCAAAACCGGTTTTCCCTGGTGTTTCACGGCTTGATCCCACATGATATACTATTTCAACTGAAATAATGGGATCCGATTTGTCCTGGTGGAGGATCACCTGAAGTCCGTTTCCGAGAGTATATTTCTCGAAATTGACCTTCAGATCTCCTTCTTTCTGTTTCCCGCCGGTGCAGGAAATCATTAATACCAGGAGAAACGAAGCGATAAAGAAGATTTGTTTTTTCATTTCTATTAAGGTTTAATTTGGTTTCAGTATAAAAATACAGGCCTTTCTCCCCGGGGGATCAACCGGTATGTTACAGGTTATGCATAACCTATATATTGGCCAGCCGGAATGGTTTAATATCAATCTCTTTCCATACGCCGCCTGTAATATACGGCTCGTCTTTCAACATTATGTCAAGAGATTCCCGGTCGGGAAATTCGTAAAGGACAACCGACCCGATCATTTCCCCGTTATCACCAAGTATTGCCCCGCCCCAAATAAAGTTCTTTGATTTCTTCAGATCCCGTACGTTTTCGAGGTGTGTTCCCCTTACTGCCATTCTTCTTTCGGTGGCTCCGGGATCCCTGCCGTCGTAAGCCGTAAGAATAAACTGCATATTACTCTGTTCTGGTTTAATACAATACCAAATATAGGAAGGTTCCCGGATATTTTTCATTTTGGTGATATTTTAACATTTTTTAATCTTTCGCGGGACTGTTTTTTTTCTTTATTCTTTCAACACCATGCGATCGTGTCAGTTATCCGGCCGACCAACTTTGGTATCTGTCCAATAACAAATCGCCACATTTCCCGTTATTCTGGTAAATGATACGATTATTTCTACCTTTGCCTCCTGAAAAACCGAACAGATAATCAGTTATGGAAAATACCAGCATGAACAATACAGGAAGTGACAATACCGGACAGGCCGGACAAAAGAAGAAATCACCTGTCGGTCTGTTTGTTCTGGCAGGAATCCTGGCCATTGCACTCATTGGAATGATAGTTTCATATTTTATCCAGAAGAATAACATGATAGAAATGGAACAGATACTTACAGAGGAAAAGGATTCGCTTACACATGAGCTGGTTCTTATGATAGAGGCTTACGACACCCTTAAATCAGACAATGACACACTGAATGCCCAGCTGACCATTGAACAGGAGAAAATTGAAAGGCTGCTGGCAATAAATGCCTCCAATGCCCAGGTTATAAGAACCTATAAGAAAGAAATCACGACCATGCGTGAGATAATGAAAAGCTATATCGTGCAGATAGATTCACTTAATACACGAAACAAGATCCTTGTAGCCGAGAACTCTCAGATAAAGGAACAGATAACAAAGGTCGAGAGGTCGAACCAGGAGCTTTCACGAGCAAGGGAAGAGCTCTCTTCAAAAGTTGAAATAGCACGTGTTATCCAGGCAAAAGATATTGTTCCCCAACCCCTTAACAAGAAAAGGAAAGAGACCGACAGGATTGATCGAATGGTCAACCTTATGGTCTGTTTTACTCTTAGGGAAAATCCGATTGCAGAGGCTGGTAAAAAGACAGTATTAATGAGAGTTTTAAGGCCCGACGGACTGGTTGTTACCACATCGCCGGACAATCTTTTCGAATATAACGGAGAAACGCTTATATACACTGAAAGCAGAACTGTTGACTATCTTAATCAGGATGTCGAACTCTGTATCTATGTTGACAATAACGGAGATTTTATCGAAGGAAATTATACTGTTGAACTTTACCTTGAGGGATCGCTTATCGGTACGGGAGAGTTTATCCTCAAGTCGCGTTAGCCCATCATAAATTCGGAGATAATATTATCGGAAATCATTTTCCCCTGCCGTGTAAGGACAAGATGTTTATCGGTACTGAGCTCAACCATACCATACTTCATGAATTTGGATGCAATATTCATAAGGTAATCACGAACCTCTTTTGAAAAGTTGTTCTCTACATATACCGGATCGATACCCCACATTGTTCTCATACTGGTCATCACATATTCATTATATATCTGGCTTGTTTCAAGGATCTCCTTTTCGAAAGGCAATATGCCTGATGAAAGAGATTTAATATATCCTTCTGTATCTGATATGTTCCACTGCCTGCTGTAACCGTTATACGAGTGAGCCGACGGACCAAGCCCAAGATACCTCACTTGTCTCCAGTAATTAGTATTATGCCTTGATATATATCCGTCACGGCACAGGTTAGATATTTCATAGTGTATGAATCCGTTCTGATCGGCTTTTTCAACCAGCATGTTAAATTGCTGTTCACTCTCTTCTTCCGGTATTTCACTGAGCTGATTTGAGGCAGCCATTTTACCGAATAGTGTTCCCGGTTCTATTGTGAGGTGATATGCTGAAATATGTTTGATCTGTGGGAGAAAGCTCTTTTCAAGAGTTTTTTCCCAGTCTCCTGTACTCATTCCCGGGATTCCATATATCAGATCGATCGAGAGATTGTCGAAACCCGCGGCAGCAGCCTGTTCAATTGCCTGTTGTGCCTGCCCGGCATTGTGTCTGCGGTTAAGCATTTTCAGTATTTCGTTGTCCCATGACTGGACACCAATGCTGATCCTGTTGATCCCTTCGTTCAGCAATTCAGAAAAATATCCTTTCGTAGAATCGTCGGGGTTTACTTCGATGGTCACCTCGGGAGAACCGGATATATTAAAGTCAGACCTGATTGCCGAAAGGAGTTTTTTTATTCCCGGCACAGGCAATACCGAAGGGCTTCCTCCTCCAAAATAAATTGTTTCTATCAATTCACTGCCAAGGTATTCCCTCTGCAGACAGATCTCCTTCAGCAGGGCATCAAGGTACAATTCTGTCCTTTCATGTTCAGTTATCTTGTAAAAGTCACAATAATGACACCTTGTCTTGCAAAAGGGTATATGAACATATATCCCCGCCATCTATTCCGGATTTTCAGATGAGGATATCGTTTGATCTCTTTGCCGTACTTACCAGGTTCTGAACCGATTTGTCAAGAAACAACCTTTCGATCTTCATCCGTGATTTAACATAATCTTCATGCAGTGCACAGGCTATCTTATCCTTGTCTATACTCCTGCAGTTATCGTTATGCAGCAGGCATTTCGAAAAAACATCATCTCCGTCGATAGCCTTAACAACTTCAAGAAGATGTATCTCTTTAGGATCGCGACTAAGTGAAAAACCGCCGTTTGGTCCCTTTGATGAACTTAGTATTTTCTGTTTTGCCAGCGACTGCAATATTTTAGCCAGGAAAGGCATTGGCAGGTCAAGGTCTTTCGATATTTTTCTGATACCTATCTTTTCGCCGTTTTTGCTGTTCCCCGCCAGGTATACAACTGCCCTTAATCCGTATTTACATGTATTTGAAAGCATTTATACTTTTTTTAATGGTATTTTGTCTATCCTTCTCTTATGCCTTCCTCCGTCGAAAGGAGTCAGCAAAAAAGTTTTAACGATCAGGATAGCTTCAGGTCCTGAAATGAACCTGCCCGGGAGAGAACAAATATTTGCGTCGTTATGAGCTCTGGCCAGCCTGCTGATATCTTCATTCCAGCATAATGCAGCTCTTATACCCTGGTATTTGTTCGCAGTAATATTCATACCATTACCACTTCCACATATTGTTATCCCAATATCATATTTGCCGCTTTCGACAGCCCGTGCCGACGGATGCGCATAATCAGGGTAATCAACACTCTCCTCTGAAAAACACCCGAAATCCTTAACTTCGTAGCCCTGATTAATAAGAAAATCCGAGATTTCTTCTTTAAGTCTGAATCCAGCATGGTCGGACGAAATGGCTATTTTCTTGATATTTAACATTTTGTGGTTTTAAGTACATATTAACATAAATATACCAACAAAAATATCGCTATCTGATCAGAAATTGAAATTTTTTGACCCGTAAAACAAAAACAATCTGTAATGGTAAAATGTTTATTCTTTGGAAGACTATATGTAAAAGATACAGAATGTCACAATTTGTGAATAACCTGTTATTCCAACTCTTGAAAAATCATTAATTATTTCCGTATTACAGGAGAAGTAAAATTTCTTTAATTGTCAACACAACTTTTTATTAGATAATATCAAATATTAAACCTTCTTTCAACATCAAAAACATTAATTTTGTCATTACCTCTATCTTAACATTCAGCAATGAACAATTGTTAATAATAGCGGTAATACCCTCTGGATAAAAACGGTATAATTTTTGAACTGTTGATAACCTGTTTTAAGAATTTTAATATACAATATTACAAGACAAATCATATTTTTCTTCCAACACTTTCAACAGCATATAAACATCATCATATATAAGATTTATACTTAAATAATAATATTTCAGATGTTAAAAACTGCTCCAGATTTATATAAGGGATATATCAATGAAAAAATTGATCCTTCAATTGATATAAAGGAGGAAATTAGCAAACTGAGGAAAGAAAAGAATGCAGTTATACTGGCTCATTATTACCAGACCGGAGATATACAGGACATAGCAGATCATGTTGGAGACAGTCTGGCTTTGTCGAGAAAGGCAGCTGAAGTAAAAGCCGATATTATTCTTTTTGCCGGAGTGCATTTTATGGCCGAAACAGCAAAACTTCTCTCACCTGATAAAAAAGTACTTATTCCCGATCTGAATGCTGGTTGTTCTCTTGCTGACTCGTGCGATACAAATGAATTCAGGCAATTTGTTGAGGAGAATCCGGGGCGCACTGTAATAACTTATGTTAATTCAACTGCAGAGATAAAAGCATTAAGTGATATAATTTGTACTTCTTCAAATGCTTTCAAGATAGTTGAATCACTTCCGGAAGACGAAAAACTGATTTTTGCACCCGACAGGAACCTGGGAAATTATATTAAGAACAGGATAAGCAGGGATATGCTTGTTTGGAACGGTGCTTGTCATGTACATGAGGAATTTTCACTTGAAGAAATAGTTAAACTAAAAAAGGAAAATCCTGATGCCGGCATAATTGTACATCCTGAATGTGAACTTCCTGTAAGGATGGTTGCCGATTTTATCGGATCTACAGGAGCGTTGCTGAAATACGTCATAAAGAACGAAAAGCAGAAATATATCGTTGGAACAGAACCCGGTATAATACACCAAATGAAAAAATCATGTCCCGGCAAAATATTCATTCCGGCTCCGCCAAAGGACTCAACGTGTGGATGCAGTGAGTGTAATTTTATGAAACTTATAACTTTGGAAAAGATTTATAATACTCTGAAATTTGAACAGCCGGAAGTGATACTTGATAAAAAACTGATTGAAAAAGCAGCAAAACCAATTTGGAGAATGCTGGAGATGTCAGAGAAACTGGGTATTTAATATTATGAAGCAGAGATCCGTTATATTATTGATTTTATTTCTTTTTATACCACTGTTCGCAGATGGACAAACAGCACAGCTGACCGACGGATTTCATGTTTTCAAGTATCCAAATGGTTCAATATCAAGCGAAGGGAATATAAGAAACGGTAAACCTGATGGTTACTGGAAAAGTTATTATGTTACAGGAGTCCTGAAATCGGAAGGGAAAAGAAGAAATTACTTACTTGACAGTGTATGGATCTTTTATACTCAAACAGGAGATACACTGGAGAAGATACAGTATCTGTACGGTAAAAAAAGTGGTTATTATTACAGGTATAAAAGAGATAATATTTATGGACTGTATATCTGGTCAAGGGAATTATTTGTAGGAGATAAACGGGAAGGTCGTGCATATCTTTATTATCCTGATGGTGCAGTAAAACAAACAATCCCATATTTTGACGGAAAGAAGCAGGGCTTGTCGAAAGAGTATGATAACAACGGCATGATTATTACTCTGTATGAATATAATAATGATTTCCTTATATCAAGGGAAAAAATAAACAGAACAGATGCAGAAGGATTAAAGCAGGGAGACTGGAAAGAGTTTTATGATAACGGTAATATAAAAGCTGAGATGACCTACCGTGATGATAAATTGCACGGGTATTACAAGGAGTATAATGAAAAAGGTATTCTTACCCTGACAATGCTTTATGACGACGGGAACCTTGTTGAGGATAATGTTTCTGATGATCCTGAAATTGAGATTGTTAACAGGTATGATGATCAGGGCAGGCTTATATACAGTGGTCCGTACAAACAGGGCACGCCTGTAGGGATCCACCGTGAATACAATCCTTTGGACGGAACTATTACCGGATCCTATGTCTATAATGATGAAGGAGTAAAAGTTTCGGAGGGTATTGTGAACGAAGCCGGAGAAAGAACAGGCAAATGGAAGGATTTCTATCCTGAAGGCGGAGTTAAGGAAGAGGGTGAGTATATTGATAACAGGAGATCAGGAACATGGAAGTTCTATAGCCGGGAAGGAAAAGTAGTACAGTCGGGTGGATACAGGAACGGAAGGGAAGATGGTGTGTGGGATTGGTATTACGATGACGGATCATTACTAAGGGAAGAGGAATACTATCAGGGAAGAAGAGATGGAAATTACATTGAATATTCAAAGGAGGGAGAGATAATAAGTAAGGGTCAGTATGCAGATAGTGAAAAGAACGGTGAATGGATCACAAGTGTTGGCGATCACAGTGAAGAAGGAAACTATATTATCGGGCTCAGAGATGGTTTGTGGAAATATTTTGACAGTGATGGGAATATTACTTTTAAGGGAAATTACGTCCAGGACAACCCCGATGGATATCAGACACTATATTTTGAGAATGGCAAGGTAAAGGAAGAGCGTTACTATGTTATGGGCATTAAGCAGAGAACCTGGAAGAAATATGATGAAGAAGGAAATGTAATTATGACAATTTCTTATCGCGACGACATTGAAAGAAGAATAAACGGTATTAGGATCAACCTGCCAGAAAGTGATGTTAAACTGATAAAATAGCGATCCCCTATGGGAGACCAGATTAACCTGAGAAAAGAACCGATATCACAGACAGATACGGAGTTTGAAAAAAAGCTGAGACCACTCTCTTTCGGGGATTTCAACGGGCAGAACAGGATCGTGGAAAATCTCAGGGTTTTTGTTACAGCTGCAAACCAGAGAGAAGAGGCACTTGATCATGTTCTCCTTCACGGACCTCCGGGGTTGGGAAAGACTACTCTGGCAAACATTATTTCAAATGAGCTGGATGTGGGACTGAAAGTAACATCCGGTCCGGTGCTTGACAAACCAGGTGATCTTGCCGGGCTTCTGACATCACTTGAGGAGGGGGATGTTCTCTTTATCGATGAAATACATCGCCTGAGTCCTGTTGTGGAGGAGTATCTATACTCGGCCATGGAGGATTACCAGATTGATATTATGATTGACAAGGGGCCCAGTGCCAGGTCTGTACAACTTACCCTGAACCCTTTTACACTGATAGGAGCAACAACCAGATCGGGTTTGCTTACCAGTCCTCTGAGGGCCAGGTTCGGAATAAAAATGCACCTTGAATATTATGATACAGAAGTTCTTAAGGGAATAGTTAAGCGTTCTGCAGGAATTCTTGATATATCTATCGATGATAATGCTGCCCGGGAGATTGCATACAGGAGCCGCGGAACACCAAGGATAGCAAATGCTTTACTCAGAAGGGTCAGGGACTTTGCCCAGGTGAAGGGAAACGGGAATAGTGATATAGATATTACACGATATTCACTTGAGGCCCTTAATATCGATAAGCACGGTCTGGATGAGATGGATAACAAGATACTGAATGTAATAATTGAGAAATTCAAGGGAGGCCCGGTCGGACTAAACACCATTGCCACTGCAGTAGGTGAAGAAAGCGGTACTATTGAGGAAGTTTATGAGCCATTTCTTATTAAGGAAGGTTATATCAAAAGGACACCGCGTGGCAGGGAGGCTACTGAAAATGCTTATAAACATCTTGGAAAACATAAATTAGGAGATACAGGTTTATTGTTTTAATTTTGCGAAGTTTTGGTGAATAATTATATTTGGAAACTTTTTCTGCAGAAAAAGATAAATACTTAAATATAGATTATGAAAGCGTTACTAAAGATAATCGGGATTGTTTTTGTTATTGCAGGAGTTGTACTTCTGGCTTATTCCGAATTTTCAAAAATTGAAAGCAATACTATTCTTATCTGGAGCGCAGGATTAGTTATTGCAGGTCTGGTGGCTTATATTATCACCAACAGAATATTCGAGACCTGAAAATATTTACAGGGTCAGGGGGTTTCACTCTCTTCAACCGAAGACATTACTTATTTTTTCAAGCATCTTCTTATTAAGGATCCTGATCTTTCGGCCGTTCAGTTCGATAAGTTTATCTGATCTGAACTCAGAGAGAAGTCTTATCACTGATTCGGTAGCAGTACCGACTATATTAGCCAGCTCTTCCCTTGTTAGTGAAATTCTAAGGTAATTCTGTTCATCTACGCCAAAGTCGTTAATAAGATGCAGAAGGACCTCAGCAAGCCTTTCCCTTACCGTTTTCTGGGCTATATCTGTAATATATGAATTTGCCTCACCCAGTTCATGGCATGTCATTTTCATTACTTCCATGGCAAAGGTGGGATTTTCCCTGACAAAATTAATCAGGACATTTGACGGAATAAAGCATACGGAAGCCTCTTCAATAACTTTGGCTGATGTACATGCAGGCTCATTGCTTAGTACCGAACGGTAGGAAATGATATCACCCCTTCTTGCGAATCTTATTATTTGTTCCTTACCATCAATTCCTGTCTTGAATATTTTAATAATACCCTTGTTAATACAGTAAAATCCACTTATCCTGTTGCCCTCGGAATAAAGAATTTCGCCCCGTGAAAAGTGTCTGAACTCCTTCTCATAGTTGATGATCTCTATCTCATCGCGGGAGAGGTTTTTAAATACCGAACCCGACTCAATTGCACAATGATCACAAAAAGGGATATAGATTTCTTTTTGTTTCATCAGGATTAATAAAAGTGATTTTTGGTTTAATTTTATACCTTAGTCTTACAAAGAAAATAAAAATTAATCGATTCTTTAATATGGCAGAGCGAGTAAACGTTCAATTAAAGGAAAACCTATCGTTCGAGGTGAATGTAGATGGTCATAAACTTATGATTGACAGCTCACCAGAAGCAGGGGGGACAAATAAAGGTCCGAAGCCCAAGAGTTTAATGATGGTTGCTCTTGCAGGGTGCACAGGAATGGATGTGGCCTCCATTCTCAGGAAAATGAAAATTGCTTTCGACGATCTTCAGATTGAGGTGGAAGGAACCCTCACGGAGACACACCCCCGGCATTTCGAGGAAATGAAGATAATTTACATCCTTAAGGGTAAAAACATACCGTATGAGAAAGTCGAAAAGGCTGTAAATTTATCACAGGAGAAATATTGTGGTGTAAGCTTCAGCTACAGGGAGTCGATGAAGATCTCCCATGAAATAAGGATAAACGATACGAAAACGGATTAGAAAGCTGACCGGAACTGCTCAAGAAAGCGTATATCATTTTCAAAATAGAGGCGAAGGTCATTAACCTGGTATTTAAGCATTGTAACCCTCTCAATACCCATTCCAAAGGCATAACCGGTATATTTTTTACTATCTATTCCACAATAGTCGAGTACGTTGGGGTCGACCATGCCACACCCGAGAACTTCAAGCCAGCCGGTATGTTTGCATACGTTACAACCTTTGCCCCCGCAGATAGTGCAGCTTACATCCATTTCGGCCGATGGTTCGGTAAACGGGAAGAATGAAGGTCTTAGCCTGATAAGTGTATCTTTTCCAAACATCTCCCTGGCAAAGAAAAACAGCGTTTGCTTAAGATCGGCAAAAGAGACATTTTCATCGATATATAAACCCTCAACCTGATGAAATATACAATGTGCCCTGGCCGAAATGGCTTCGTTCCTGAAAACCCTTCCTGGTGAAATTGTCCTGACAGGCGGTTTCTCCGATTGCATTACCCTTACCTGTACCGATGAGGTATGTGTGCGCAGGAGTATATCGTCGCGATTGCTTTCGTCAGCAGATTTGCGATCGATATAGAATGTATCCAGCATATCACGGGCCGGATGTTCAGGAGGAAAGTTCAGGAGGGTAAATACATGATCATCATCTTCTATTTCAGGGCCTTCAGATATTGTAAAACCGAGCCTTGAGAATATACTGATTATTTCATTCCGAACTATTGAAAGAGGATGACGGGTACCTTTGAAATATGGTATTCCGGGACGTGTAAGATCCTGGTGTGTTCCCGGCGATGTCTCTTCCCCGGTTATACTATTTTTGAATGACTCCAGTCTGTCCGCTGCCAGTGTTTTAAGATTATTGATTAGCAGCCCCAACTCTTTTTTCTGTTCGGCAGGGACCTGACGAAAATCATTGAAAAGAGATGTAATAACACCCTTTTTACCCAGGTATCTGATCCTGAAAGTTTCAACTTCTTCCTCTCCTGACGGGTTGAATGCCTTAATCTCCTCTTCTATTTTCCTGATTCTTTCGATCATCTTTTGGCCGTTTTGACAAAGATATAAACTCCCGGGCTATTTACGAACCACTTTTGCTTTTTGTATTATCACCGGTTCAACAGGCCTGTTATTGGAAGGATCGGTCTTAACTTCGGATATGGCTTCGACAACATCCATACCTTCGACCACTTCTCCGAAGACCGTATACTGCATGTCGAGGTGAGGTGTTCCTCCCACAGTTTTATATATTTCACGTCTTTCGGGGCTGATAACAAAAGGTTTCATCTCCGCAATCTCGTCGTACGCGAGCATTGATGCTGCCTGCTGTAATTCGGCATCACTCATCTTATCCCCGGTTTCGGCCATCCTTTTTCGTTCGGCATTGAGGTATTTATAAAAAACAGCCTGTTTCAGACCGGCATCAACCCTTTTTTGTATTACGTCGAGTTGCATGTCGGCTGTTACCGTGTCACCCGTACCTGTAACCTGATCTTTGAAAACCTGGCCCTCAACAATATAGAACTGGGTACCAGATGAATTCCGCAACGGATTATAACTGTCTCCGGTACGGGCTGCTGCAAGCACACCTTTTTTGTGAAAATGCCGGGGTAATATTTCGGCGGGAATGGTATATCTATACTTTTTGATGTAGGCAGACGAAGTATCTCCTTTTGTTGACGGATCACCGGCCTGGATCATAAAACCGTCGATGATCCTGTGAAATGCAATACCATCGTAGAATTTATCTTTTACCAGTTTGATAAAATTATCACGATGACCGGGTGTATCGTTATAGAGTTTAACCTTTATATCGCCCATATTGGTTGTAAGGAGGACATAATATTCCTTTTCTTCACCATTTTCGGAACAGGATGTCAGAAATATATTTGCCTGTAATAAAAATAAAAAGAGGAGAAGCAGTCGTTTCATTTCATTAATGTTATATAATTTTATAATTTTCACTCTCGGGTCAACAAATATATAAAACTTTGTTAATTAATATTTTTAGCTGCTGTTCCAATAAATTGAAACCCTCAAAGTACCTGATATATGCCGTACTGTTATTATCAGCCTCCGGTATTACAGGGTCTTACGGTCAGGGTACCGGTCTTGTGCTCAGCGGAGGCGGGGCTAAAGGTCTGGCACACATTGGTGTGATAAGGGCGCTGGAAGAGAACAATGTAAAAATAGATTATATTGCCGGCACATCGATCGGGGCGATCATCGGATCTCTGTATGCCATGGGCTATAGCCCTGATGAGATGGATTCGCTTGTAACTTCCGAAGAATTTATCATGCTGACCAGGGGAGAGACAGAAAAGAACCTGAAGTTCAGTTTTCAGGATAACGACGCTGATGCCACAATGGCTAAGATCAATATTA
>JBJKPH010000464.1:0-4874 GCA_046706585.1 Bacteroidales bacterium
GTCCTGCCGTTACCGAGAGGTCATAGTTATAGTATGTGTCACCTTTGATATTTACCTTGCCGCCTGCCGCCCAGTTGCTTCCGAGGCTCTTAACAAAAAGTGCCTGTGTGCTCCAGCTTGTTTTGTAATAATTATCCAGGTCAGAAGATGTGTAGACAGTCTTGGAGTTTGAATAGGATGCATCGAACTCGAATTTTGCCTGTTCGGTAACCCTGTCAGCCGAGAAGCTGTTCCTTAACTGTGTTGATTTGTAATTCTCATCCTGCCTGTAGTCACCCGAGGCACTTATCTTGAAAATCCAGCTGTCCCATGGATCCTCCACATTCTGGTTGTTCAGCATCCCCTCGGGAATTTCGTTATCGGTATAGCTAATATTGATATTCCTGCCCAGGGGTGTTCTTGAAACATATTGCATCAGTCCCATTGCGATCATACCCGATCTGCCTTTCCTCGTTACATCCTCTGTTTCATCAACAGAGGAAAAGAAGGTGAGTTGGTCATTGATATCAGCAAATTCACCCTGTCCGATGAATTCGATCGTATATTCACCGCCGCCGCCGCCGGTTGTCCTGCGGGTGACCAGTATGTGAACATCCGCTTCTTCCTTGTTGTTGACATAATTAACGTAGGGAATGCTCTTTTTTATATAATCCCTGTCGCACCATCTGCAATCGAGGAAGATATTCAGGGCACTCTCCTTAAGGTTCCCTGTAGGGGAATTCCCGGCAGCTTTGGATGAACCGTCGCTGTAAGATTCCTGGCCGTTAAGAAGGCTGAATGTAAAAGTAAGAAATAGTGTAATATAATATATTTTCCACATGATCGGGTGAGGTTTATTATTCACGGTGCAAAGGTACCAAAAAGGCCGATAGCCTAATTTTATACGGTAGTTAAAAAAAGTTAATGATTTTGGACTTAAATACAGCTACTCCCTTGTCCCTGAGATAGGGTGGGCATATGCAATAACGTCATCCCCCTTTATTGTTTCAGGGCATAGTATTATTAACCGTTCCAGCACATTCCTGAATTCCCTGATGTTTCCTGTCCAGACAATTTTGCTTAGTTCTTTAATGGCACTATCCTCTATTTTTTTCGGACTCATACCATATTCACCGCATATTATCTCGTTAAAATGGCCGGCAAGGAGAGGGATATCTTCCTCCCTTTCGTTAAGTGTCGGGACATCGATTAGGATCACGCTGATCCTGTGATACAGGTCTTCCCTGAATTTTGATTCTTCGATCTCCTTTTTGAGGGTTTTATTGGTGGCTGCAATAACCCTTACGTTTATATTGATATCTTTATCTGATCCTACCCGTGAGATCTTGTTTTCCTGGAGGGCACGAAGCACCTTGGCCTGAGCCGACAGGCTCATGTCGCCTATTTCATCCAGGAAGATCGTTCCCCCGTTTGCCTGTTCAAACTTACCGATGCGTTGCTTGACTGCCGAAGTAAATGAACCTTTCTCGTGACCGAACAACTCACTTTCGATCAGTTCAGAGGGAATGGCTGCGCAGTTCACTTCGACAAAGGGACCCCTGGACCTTTCGCTCTTTTCGTGGATCTGGTGAGCGACCAGTTCCTTGCCGGTACCATTAGATCCGGTGATCAATACCCTGGCTTCGGTAGGAGCCACCCTGTCGATCATCTCCTTAACCCTTATTATTGCTTTTGACTCACCAACTATCTCATATTTCTTGCTCACCTGTTTCTTCAGTACCCTTGTTTGTGTCATCAGGGTAGATTTGTCCATGGCATTGCGCATGGTTATCAGCAAACGGTTCAGATCAAGGGGTTTTTCGAGGAAATCAAAAGCACCTTTCTTAATTGCATCTACCGCTGTATCGATATTGCCGTGTCCCGATATCATTATTACAGGTATATCGCCTGTTGCTTCATGTATCTTCTCAAGCACTTCGATACCATCCATGTTAGCCATTTTTATGTCGCACAGTATTACATCATAACTGTTTTTTGCAAACATATCCAGTCCCCCGGGGCCATCCTCGGCGGTATCAACTTCATGTTTTTCATATTCAAGGACCTCCTTCAGAGTGTTCCTTATTGCCTTTTCATCGTCTATTACCAGGACCTTTGCCATTTGATCAAAATTACTTTTATCTTTTGTCCCGCTCCCCCTTTTAAAGGGGAAGATCACGCCTCGCGTGATCAGGGGGATGTTCCTTATGCCTTATATCTCATCCACTTCCACATCTCCTTATACGTAACCTTTTTGCCGTACATCAGTATTCCCACTCTGTAAATCCTGGCTGCCATATATACGAAACCAAGGAAAGTGCCGGCAAGTATCACAACCGAAAGGGCTATCTGCCAAACTGGTACATCGAACGGTATACGTGCCATCATCACGATAGGCGATGTGAGTGGGATCATTGAAAACCAGAACGAGAGTGAACTTTCAGGATTTTGCATTGTGCTTATTGCCACGAACAATCCGAAAATTATCGGTAGCATAACCGGCAGCATGAACTGTTGAGTATCTGAATCGGTATCAACTGCCGATCCTATTGCTGCAAAGATCGAGGCATAAAGGAGATAACCGAAAACGAAGTAGAAAAAGAAAGAAACCAGTATCAGGGGCCAGTCGACATTCATAATATTATTATATATCCTTGCAAATTCTGCTGTCTGGTCGGTCATGTTCGCCTGGGCTTCACTGAAGGGGATCGATTGTACCTGTCCGTGGCTCATTACATTCTGTGCTACCGACTGAGTGATCTCTTCGGTATTACCCGGAAGCACAACGGCTTTGACTACAGTTACAATACCGACGGTAAGCAATATCCATGCAGTAAACTGTGTGAGCCCGACCAGTGCTATTCCCACGATCTTTCCCATCATTAACTGAACAGGCTTAACAGATGAGATTATCACCTCCACAATCCTGTTATTCTTTTCCTCGAAAACGCCTCTCATTACCTGGACACCGAACATGATAACGATCATGTACATCAGCAGGGCACAACCATATGCCAGCGCCATGGCTATATCAGTATTGGTTTCCTTTACCTGTCCCTTTTCGTCAATCCTGATCGTCTGAATAGAAACTTTCGTTTTGACTTCTTTCAATATCTCGTCTATATTATCAATATTGAATTTGAGAAGTTTCTCATTTTCTATATCCTTTTCCAGAGCACCTTCAATATGTTCAAGCAGATCGAGTGGCGGCTGCTTTTTTGAGACCAGCTGAATGGCGTTGGGAACATTAACCACGAGTGGTGAAATATACAGCACACCATAGTATCCCTCTGCCTCAAAGGTATTCTTCATTTCATCGATGCTTCTCCCTTTCAGGTAATCGAACTCCACATCAGGCCTGTTTGGTATAACGTTGGTAAAGAGGTCGCTTCCATCTTCAATAACCGCGATCTTTTTAAAGTCTTTGTCACCGTTGTTCATAAGCAATATCGGGACAACAAAAAGTGCTGCAAGAAGCAGAGGAGTCAGCAGGGTCATTATAATGAAGGACTTCTTTCTTACCCTGGTAACATATTCTCTTTTTATGATAGTATTTATGGTTGGCATGGGTATTGGTATTAATTCTTTGTTTTCGAATTATGTGCGGCAACCACCCTGATGAATATTTCGTTCATTGAAGGGAGGGCCGGGTTAAATGAAATTATCTTTCCTGTTTTTATCAGTTCGCCAAGAAGATCGTTTCCGGTGGTCTTCCCCGATGATCTGAACCTGTAACTTACAGTTCCATTATTCTGAATGGTCTCAAGTACTTCGATATCCTTACTGCCGTCAAACTGTATTCCGGTTTCATATTCAACTATATATTCATTCTCGGCCCATTCTTTCCTTATTGTATCGACACTACCTTCGAGTATCGTATTGGCATTGTCAATCAGTGTAATATGGTCGCAGAGTTCCTCGACAGAACCCATGTTATGGGTTGAGAATATTACCGTGGCGCCTCTTTCCCTGAGAGTGAGGATCTCATCTTTAAGCAGGTTGGCATTTATCGGGTCGAATCCGCTGAAAGGTTCGTCAAAGATTATCAGTTTTGGTTCATGAAGGACGGTGGTTACGAACTGTATCTTTTGCTGCATCCCTTTCGAAAGTTCCTCGATCTTCTTATCCCACCAGTCTATTATCTCGAACTTTTTGAACCAGTATTTCAGTCTGCGTATTGATTCAGCCCTGCTCAGACCTTTCAGTTGCCCCAGGTAGATCGCCTGTTCACCTACCTTCATTTTTTTATACAGGCCTCTTTCCTCCGGCAGGTAACCAATGTTTACAAGATCCTGCGGGCTGAGTTTCCTGCCTTCGAGGTAAACGCTTCCGCTGTCGGGTGCAGTGATCTGGTTAATAATCCTCAGGAGGGTAGTCTTGCCGGCACCGTTAGGTCCCAGCAATCCGTAGATGCTCTGTTCGGGAACCGACATTGATACATCGTCAAGGGCCAGATGATTACTGTATTGTTTCCTTACATTTTCGGCATTGAGTAATGGCATAATTACAGGTGTATGAGTTTTGCCTGTAAATATATAAGAATAATAAATAGCGTTGAAGTATATGAGTGTCAAATCTGTGAAGCAGGCCGGTTAAACTGTGAAACAGCTGCTTCAGGGGATGAAAATTATTCGAAATAAGACCTCATCCTTTCAAAAAAGCCTTTGTCCTCCTTGCCTGGGTTTGGCACGAAAGAGTTTGATGTTCCCAGCTTTTCAAATATCTTCTGTTCATCATGCGAGAGGTGTTTGGGTATCCACACGTTAACGTTAACGAGTATATCCCCTTTTCCGTACCCGTTAACATCGCGCAATCCTTTTCCTCTCAGCCGCAGGATCTTACCCGGTTGTGTGCCGGCTTCGATCTTGATCTTAACCTTATTCTCTATCGTAGGT
>JBJKPH010000465.1:0-4353 GCA_046706585.1 Bacteroidales bacterium
TAGGACCGGCATCACGGTCAAGAAGGGTGCTTATTGTTGCATCCCCCGAAGAGTATAGCGATATAATCAGGCTGATAGGAAAAAGCCGGATCAGTTCAAGGATTATAGGAAGGGTGGCTACCGACAACAATATTGAAGATGAATCGCTGGGCAACTGCAGCCAGATAAAAGAAATAGCAAGAATAAATATGCCCGACGAAATTATTTTCGGTTCGAATGACCTTTCCTCTTCGGGTATTATCAGCCTTATGCAGCAACTCTCACACAGTAATATAGATTTCAAGATCGCAAGGACCGGAAGTGATTTTGTTATTGGCAGCAGGTCAAGGAATCGTCAGGGCGAGATCTATACAATTCAGATCGGAGATATTACAGACCCTGAAAGGATCATCATAAATTGAAACATTTTCGTTTTCGATTGTTTAACAATTGAAACCAGTAATAATATTTACACGACAAATGGCAAAGACAGAGATTTTGTTGCCTGCAATGGGCGAAGGGGTAATTGAAGCTACTATAACCCGGTGGCTGGTCAAAGAAGGTGACATGGTTGAAGCAGACGATCCTGTAATGGAGGTCGCCACCGACAAGGTCGACACCGAAATACCATCTCCCGCGACAGGAAAGATTGGTGGTTTTGCCTTCGCCGAAGGCGATATTCCAAAAGTAGGTGATGTACTTGCCTATATTGAGAGCGAAGGTGTTGAACCGGTAAGCACTGATGCCACAGAAAAGATTGAATCAGATTTCAGGCAGATAAAGGTTGAAGCATCCAGGGCTCTTGCCGGGAAAAAGGAAGAGGTCAGTGTTGCGGAAACAATGAAAAGCAGAACTCCCGGCGGAAAGTTCGTTTCACCCCTTGTAAGAAAGATCGCCGGAGAAGAAGATGTAACATATGAGGAACTTGATACTATATCCGGTACCGGAATGGACGGAAGGATCACGAAGGATGATATTCTCATATTTATCAGTGAAAGGCTTGCAAAACTGAAAGTTGACCAGACCCGAATGTCTGAAAATGGCGTTAATGATAATGTTAAAGGCGGCTGGTCAGGTGAAGGAGCAAAAATTAAGGGGACCACTGATACAGGAGATGAAATAATTGAAATGGACCGTATCAGGAAACTTATTGCTGAACATATGGTAAATTCTAAAAGAACTTCACCACATGTTACTACATTTATTGATGCTGATGTAACCGACCTGGTGACATGGCGCAACAGGGTCAAGGATAGCTTTGAAAAGAAAGAAGGGATCAAACTGACACTTACTCCGATCTTTTTCGAGGCAACGGCACGCACATTAAGGCAGTTTCCCGGTATCAATATATCGGTCGACGGGAATAATATAATTCGTAAAAAAAATATAAATATCGGTATGGCAACGGCACTCCCCGATGGCAACCTCATCGTACCGGTACTTAAGAAAACCGATGAGAAAAGCCTTGTTGGCCTTGCCAGGGAGGTTAACGACCTGGCATCCAGGGCAAGATCAAATAAACTCAAACCTGATGAGATCGCCGGCGGAACATTCACGATTACCAACTATGGTACGGTGGGGAACATTATGGGAACTCCGATTATCAACCAGCCGCAATGCGCGATACTTGGTATCGGAGCCATCAGGAAGATGCCTGCAGTGATCGAAACACCATCAGGTGATGCGATCGCAATAAGGCATATCGTCTACCTTTCGCTAAGCTACGACCACAGGGTTATTGACGGTGCCCTGGGTGGTACTTTCCTTAAAAAACTAAAAGAGAATCTCGAGGATTTTTTGGGCAACAAGTACCTCGAAGATATGGTGTTTTGAAATATTTATACTATTTTTCATATAATAGTGTAATATAGGGTCATAATGTTGACCCTTTTATTTTTATTATTTGCTTTTAAATTATTAGTTTTGGAAAAATGAAACCTGATATCCATGAGTCGGACGGCATTTAGCTTGATTATCATTTCCTTTCTCCTTACCTCTTCAATTACGAGCGGCCAGTCAAAAAAGGAACTGAAACAGACCTTTTATCAGGCTGAGATGTTCTTCCTTTACGAGGAGTATAAGGATGCTCTTCCCGAGTATCTCACACTTGAAACTGCATACCCCGATAATTATAACTATAAGTACAGGATTGGTATATGCTATCTTAACATACCGGAAGAAAAGGAGAAGTCGGTCGACTACCTTCAGCAGTCTGTCCTTAATATAGGCACTAAATACCGTGAAGGTAATTTCAGGGAGACAATGGCTCCCTATGATGCCTATTATTATCTTGGCGATGCCTACAGGATCACCAACCAGATAGACAAGGCGATAAGCACATACAGAACATTCCTCGACGGACTCGACCCGAAAATGTACGACTCCACCCTTGTAATAAGACAGATAGACGCATGTCTTAATGCAAAGAGTCTGATGGCATCTCCCCTGTTTCTAAAGGAGGAAAATCTGGGAGAGATGATCAATGACCGGTTCTCAGATATTGCACCTGCTGTTTCTGAAGATGAAAATACAATCGTCTTTACCCGTGAAACACAATTCCAGAACCAGATATTCTTTTCGAAAAAAGTTAACGGCGAATGGACACCCCCGATAGTAATCAACGACCAGTTGCTGGTCGACGAAGGAAGCAGTACTTCACTCTCGGCAGACGGTACCGAATTGTATCTTTACCAGAGCGACCAGTATATCGGTAATATATACTCCAGCAAGTATGTCGACGGCAGATGGCAACCGGCAGTTAAGCTTAATGAAAACATCAATACAAAGTACTGGGAGTCTCATGCCTGCATTTCCCATGACGGTCAGAAGCTCTACTTTACAAGTAACAGGAAAGGTGGCTACGGAGGGCTCGATATATATGTGTCGAAGCGCGACAGTACGGGTGACTGGGGACCTGCTGTAAATCTGGGACCGAATATTAATACAATTTACAATGAAGAGACACCCTTCCTGAACGATAATGATAATGTGCTTTATTTCAGTTCAAGAGGGCACTTTGGTATGGGGGGGCACGATATTTTCTATTCATCTCTCCTTGATAACGGGGAATGGTCAGTTCCCATGAATATGGGATACCCGGTAAATTCAACTGATGACGATGTATTTTTTGCACCTGTTGGCCAGGGATATTATGCCTACATGTCGAAATTCGACAATAACGGGTACGGACTGCAGGATATATTCAGGATGGAGATTTTTTCAGACGAGCACCCCAGGAGATTTATTGTAAGCGGAAAGGCTTCCATCATGGACCTGCTGAGCAGTTTCCCCGACAGCGTCAGGATCAGTACTTTGAAGAAAAGCAATATGGATACCCTCCTGATAGTATATTCCGACCCCAGGACCGGGAAGTATGAATTCGAAGTACCACAGGGTGATTACCAGCTAGTATATGAAGCTGAAGGAAGCGGGAAGGATGTGAAGGAGATCGATCTTTCACTTACGAGGCCAGATGACGATGTTAACATGCCTGACGAATCGCTTGAACCGGTCGATAAGGTTGCTGAACTGGTAATACCTGCTATAGATTCTGCCATAACATTTATACCGGGTGATACATCCAACCTGGAACTGTATCTCGAACCCAGATCAATACTTACGGTTGAACACTGGCAGGGCGACAGCCTGATAAGCACTTCTGAATACATGGTATTCGATAGTGTATTCAACTATAGTATGCTCCCGGTTACGGGTGATAATCGTTTCGTTTTCAAAACAACCGACAGGTTCAATAATACCACCGAACAGGAACTGACTGTAAATGTTCCTGAACCTGTGATACCGGAAACCGAGCCTGTTACTGCTGAAGAGACAGTGGCCGGGGAAACAATAATAGCCGAACAGGTCGTCCAGCCAGAAGATACAACTATCGACAATATTAACAGGGTATTTTCCAAAGTCACCGATGCTTCCGATAATGAAGCGATCAAAAATGCTGTCCGCAAAACTAATGATCAGAACATCAGGAATGCAGGTGAATGGCTTTCGTCACTATACTCTGTCGCTACAGATGAAGGTGTGAATAAGGAACTTCTTGTGAATCTTATAGCTGCCATGACAGCCTCCTCTCACGAAAGCGGAGCAGATTACCTCCGGAGATTCCACGATTACGCATCCATCAATCCAATGGCATTAAAGGCACTTGATAATATCAGCCCTGATCAGTTCAGGAAAAAATCACCTGAAGATTTCATAGGCTATATACTGGCAAACGCCGACAAACCGGGGTATTCACCCGGAGATGTTTTCGAGGCTTTTGCGGCTATGATAACAGGCACTCACAAAACGGCTGAAGAGATCGTTAGTTACCTGAAAGAGAGAGAAGGCAGTAAGCTCTGGTGGGTAATTGTACTG
>JBJKPH010000466.1:0-4003 GCA_046706585.1 Bacteroidales bacterium
ACCTTTGCCTCCCTTATTCTTGCATGCACTGTTCTCCCGGGCCATACAAGAGAGATCGACATATGCCTGTTCTTATCGTCTGTAACGGGACATATCGGCAGATGGCTGAAATCCTCAGCCTCATAAATTGCCATCTGCTCGCCTTTGGGTCCCAGCTTTTGTCTGAAATAGCCATACCTGTACAACAGGCCAACCCCAACCAGATTAAGGTTTGAGTCACTGGCTTCCTTCAGGTAATCTCCTGCCAGAATGCCCAGACCACCTGAATAGATCTTCAGGCATGGATGTATCCCGACCTCCATGCTGAAATAGGCAACTCTCGGAAGGTCGTTATCTGCAGGCCTGTCGAGATACTCCCTGAATCGCCTGTATACCCTTTGCAGTTCACCGGTGAACTCCTCATCATCTGATAACACCTTAAGCCTTTTATAATCGACCTTGCCTATCAGTATACGGGGATTATGCTCACACTCTTCCCAGAGGCTGGGATCGATCCTCCTGAAGATAGCCTCTGCATCATTATTCCATGTCCACCACATGTTACATGCAAGATCCTTTATAACCGAAAGACTTTCAGGCACTTCCGACTGGATGGAGATATCCTTCCACACGGGCACCTCGTGGGGCTTCATGGCAACAACTTCCTTTTTGAGGATAGCTGCCGACAGTTCCCTGGGTTCTTTCCGTCGTTCAGATGTTTTGTCGAGAGCGATACCGTAGGCCTGATAATAATACTCCACCAGGTTGTCCCATAGCGCTATCCTTGAAACCTCGAATGCTTCCTTCCTGGTCATTTCGATACCCTGCTCGTCGAGACCCGAAACAGACTCTACGAAGCTGCTTATCATTCCGGCTATTTCCGCTTCGTTCTCATCATTTCTTTCCAATACCTTTACTCCATTCCCATGCGACGGGTAGTGATCCTCTATCCATTTCCCGAATCCTGCCAGGGTAGTAGTAACAGTAGGTATCGAGAACATAAGGCTTTCAAGAGGGGTATATCCCCAGGGTTCGTAATACGAAGGGAAAACCGACAGGTCAAATCCAATCAGCAGTTCATAATAGCTGAAATTGAAGATACCATCGCTTCCGTTAAGGTATGATGGCACGAAAATAAGTTTCACCCTGCTGTTATCGCTGTTATCGAGACCTGCCTCAATTGATTTCCTTATCACCGGGTCATTATCCCTGTCATGGAGATTATGGGTAAGGAATGTTTCACCTGAAGGCAGATCTTTAGTTGCCCCCGACAGATAATCGGCAATGTCCTTTCTGGGTCCTTTATGGTATGCAGGCACCATTACATAGGCAATAATATCTCTCCCTTCTGTCTTTGAGGCATTGATCTTCCCCATTGATTCAATGAAGATATCGATACCCTTATTATGGAATTCATACCTGCCGCTGGTTACAATAAGAAAGGCATCATCGGTAATTTTTTGTCCTGTCACCAGTCTGGCTGTTTCCAGCAGACTCTCCCTTGCTTCTTCCCTCCTGATACCGAACATGTCGGGTGACGGAACAAATGAATCTTCAAAACCATTCGGTGTAACCACATCGACCTTTTTGTCGAGGAACGCACTGCATTCCCTGGCCGTAATTTCGCTGACTGTGGTGAAAACATCTGATTCCCTGGCCGAGATCCTTTCGAGTGATTGCTTGGCTGCAACATTAAACTCCCTGGCCACCTGGTAGGGATTATATTCTTCCATTTTTGAATACAGCGGCCTGTTATTGCCTGCAAGACTTCTTCCCAGCACTGTGGCATGAGTAGTAAAAGATGTCGACACCCAGGGAGCGTTACTTTTAAGGTATAGCACTCCTGTTCCTGTCATCCATTCATGGAACTGGGCGATAATATCCTGGAACTCCTGGTAATAACCTGTAAAGCTCTCAATTACCTTTGCTGCAGCATACCCGAATAGTGCCGGCTCAACATAATCCCAGCCTCCCGATATACTGTCAAGTTTATATGTCTCCCAGAATCGGGCAAAGATCTCGTTCTTCTGGTTGAAGTACTCCGTAAAATCGACCAGGATCACTACAGGAGACCCTGATATTCTCCATCTTCCCGAACGAACCCTCAATCCCTCCTGTAACGCTTTGCTCTTCCATTCTGCAAAGAGGGCGTCATCAGATTCAAATTCCGGGTTTTTACCCTCCTCGCGCCATACATCCGGACCGATCAATATATAATTATTCCCAAGCCTGTTAACAAGGTTAAGCGCTTTTGTAGAGATTACCGTATGTATCCCTCCTACCTTGTTACACACTTCCCAACTGGTCTCGAATACCAGGTCTAACCTATTATTATCCATACTTTAATCTGATTTCTTTGGCTTTGTTTTGCCCTTGGTTTTTTTTGAAGCAGTACCGGCTGCCCGACCCTGCCCTGATTTTGGAGCCGTCCTGACGGCAGCCTTCTTATTAATCCCCGAACGCAGGATAGTAATTTCTGATTCCAGCCGGGATATGATCTCATCTTTCTTCTCAAGCATTCTTCCCATATGGGCCTTTTCACTGTCAATACTTTCTTCGGGACATTTACCCATCAACCTGAGTTCAAAATCTGAAAGCACGTTCATATAATTCATAAATGCATCATACGGCGATTCGTATGGATTGAAGTAGGCGTGAACGGCACCATCAGAAAAGAACTTGGTACACATATAATAAAAATGGTCACTTACCTGCAGGTAATCCCAGTCATGTATTATATCGGGTTTGTTGCATTTCCTCACTTTTTCGGCCATCTGATACAACTTAATAAAAGCTGCGTCCTGCAGGTCGTTACCCAGCCAGGCTGTAAGATCCCTTTCCTCATCAGCCCATGAAATAGGTGTGGGAACCTGTATTGCTGACACCGGCTGGAAATTGTCTGCCACTTCACAGGGTGTCATGAACTGGTACCCTGTTTTTTTCATTATGACACCTGGAAATGCTTTCAGAAATTCCATTATCCCTGTTTCTGCAGGCTGATGTTCGCCGAAAGTCTCATAATCCATGAACAGGTTTATCAGTTCAGAGTTCTCACCCTCATCATTTAACCATCCTGCGAATTTCTGGGTTGTCAGCGGCCATTCATGCCACTCCCTATTGCCAAACCTGAAAGCAATATCGTCGCTAAGGGTGAAATTCCTCAGCAAAACCTTCAGTTTCGGATTAATTGCATTGCAGTACAGGAAATTGGGGCTTCTCCATCCCAGCACATGCTTTGCCCCCTCGGTAAGAATTGCCTTATACCCCATTTCCGAGACCCAGTTCCCTATAGTGTCGGAGTAAACCAGTTCTGTATTCCTGAACGACACCGGCTTAACGCCAAGTAATTCTTTAACCTTCTCGTCGTGCATTGAGACCTGCTTAACAAATTCCTCCCTGTTCCCCATGCATGCCAGTGAATGGGAATATGTTTCGGCAAGAAACTCGACATGTCCCGTTTCGGCCAGTTTTCTGAAAGAATCAAGCACATCGGGAGCATAGGTGACAAGCTGATCGAGAAAAACACCAGTAAGTGAAAATGAGACTTTGAATTTCCCTTTGTATTTATTGATAAGCTCAAGCATCAGTCTGTTTGCCGGGAGGTAACATTTCCCGGCAACCTTCCTGATAAAATACTCATTGGTGAAATCATCGTAGTAGTGATGATCATTACCAATATCGAAGAACCTGTACCTCTTAAGCCTGAGTGGCTGATGAACTTCGAAAAACAGACATATACCTTTCATTTTGCCGACTCCTCTTTTTAACTGTTCATTAATACATCATTATAAACCTCCTGTACATGACGGGCGGAGTTTTCCCATTTGAATGTTTCGACCTCTTCCCTTCCCTTCTCAATAAACATCTTCGACAGGGCAGGATAGGTAAGTATTCCATGAATGGCGTCAGCCATGGCATCGATATCCCAGAAATCGATCTTCACGGCATGTGTAAGAATTTCTGCCACACCCGACTGTTTACTGATGATTACCGGCACATTTGACTGCATTGCTTCAAGCGGTGA
>JBJKPH010000467.1:0-4069 GCA_046706585.1 Bacteroidales bacterium
TATCTATTCAGCTTTTCTTTCACCCGCCAAATCATGGAGTGATATACCCCTGGTAACGGGGAACGGATACCTGATCTTCGATAAAAGCTCACAGAAATACAAGATCGCAAAGCTTGAAAAACTTGCAAACACATCAGAGCCAGGAAGCCTACTTACATTCGACAGAATGAACTGTACTGTATACAGTGAAGGCCCCCTTGATCTGGGCGTTGACTTTGGAATGTTACAGGTTACCGGCGCGGGTAATGTAACACATGTGACAGATTCAGGCAGAGTGAGCATTAATGCCATCCTCGCCCTCGACTTCCATTTTTCGGCTCCGGCCCTTACGGTAATGGCCGATGAGATAAGATATATGGCCGGACTTAAGGCTGTCGATCTAACATCATCATGGTACGATAAAGGGATGAAGGATCTTATCGGTGAGAATGCGGCCAACACCCTTAAGGAGGATATGGACCTTTTCGGTATAGTAAGAGACCTGCCACAGGGTTTCAGCCCGGAACTACTTCTGAATGATGTCAAACTTGTATGGAATGATGAATATCGTTCATACAGGTCGGTCGGGAAAATAGGTATCGGTTTCATCGGGAACCAGGCAATAAATGTTTATGTCGACGGATTTATTGAGTTTCAGAAGAGAAGATCAGGAGATATTCTGGATATTTACCTGAAAGCCGATGATTCGACATGGTACTGGTTCAGTTATACAAGGGGAGTTATGATGTCGCTTGCAGGAAATAATTCATACAACACAATACTCAGAGATGAGAAACTGAGTGTCCGCAAACATCCCGACAACTCAGTTCGTACTCCGTACACTTATATGGTAGGTGTGCAGGACAGGCTTGACAGTTTCCTGAGAAGAATGACCCAGACCGGTGAACCCGATCAGCAGGATAATGAATTCTAGAACGGCCTCAGCCTGATATTTTTGATCGTTCACCAAGCTCTATCAGTTCAAGATCAGTTACAGTTCCTGACTCGATAGTAAGCCTGGCAATGGTCATCACATTATGAAACCCGTAGTAACCGGCTGCCCCCGGGTTAATATGTAAAAGATCAAGATCATGATCGTGAATAACCCTTGCTATATGCGAATGACCGCAAATGAAAAGGTCGGGCGGATCAGCCTTGATCCTGTCTTTTATTCTGGAATCGTAGTGACCGGGATAACCGCCAATGTGGGTGATCCACACATCAACACCACCAATAATGAACCTCAGATGACTGCCGAACATTGACCTTATTTCACTACCATCGATATTACCATAAACAGCCTTCAGCGGAGCTATCTCTTCAAGTATCCCTGCCGCTTTAACAGAACCGATATCACCGGCATGCCATATCTCATCACACCCGCCAAAATATTTCTTTACCGAGGGATGTATCCATCCGTGCGTATCAGAGATAAGCCCAATTTTCATAATGCTGACTTTTAACGGTGGTAAATATATCTACAATCTACTATTTTTGTATAAAATATATCTATGCACATTTTCTATTCAAATAAAAGGGAGGGTAATAATTTTATCCTCGACCAGGGGGAATCCCAACACCTGTCGAAGGTGCTGAGGATAAAAAATGGCGATATGGTAAAGGTTATTGACGGAAGCGGTATGATATATGAGTGCAGGGTGTCAGATGATAATCATAAAAGAGTTGTGACCGAAATTCAGGAAACCTATCAGGGAGATGACCTGAGAGATTACCACCTGCATATAGCCATTGCACCGACAAAGAGCAGTGACAGGTTCGACTGGTTCGTGGAAAAAGCTGTGGAAATAGGAGTGGATGAAATAACACCTCTGATCTGCATCCACTCTGAAAGAAAGAGGGTGAATACTGAACGATCCCGCAAAGTGGTTATCTCGGCTATGAAACAATCTCTGAAATCGAGGTCAACCATAATTAATGATCCGGTCCTGTTCAATGAATTTCTAAAAAAGGAAACCGGCTGCAAAGGCTATATTGCCTGGTGCAGCGATGAAACAGGCAAGATGAGCTTCGGCGATATGTACCGAAAGGGCGAAAGTGCTGTTATATTGATCGGACCCGAAGGGGACTTTTCTCCCGAAGAGGTCGGAGCAGCAGTTAAAAGCGGATATATAATTACAGGCCTTGGAACAAGCAGGCTGAGAACCGAAACCGCAGGCCTGGTGGCCTGCAGTTGGGTATACTCGGTCAATCACTGATATCTTTCCCTCTCTTATCACTGATCCTGCCTGACTTTTTAAGCGCCTGATCAATTATCCATTCAATCTGACCGTTGATGCTCCTGAACTCGTCAGCGGCCCATTTTTCAAGAGCCTCAAGCTTCAAAGGATCGATCCTCATTACAAATGCCTTCTTCTTATTCATTCTACTGATGTAAAGTACCTGTATTCACAACCGGACTTGCATCCTTATCACCGCAGAGAACAACCATCAGATTGCTGACCATTGCAGCCTTCTTCTCTTCATCCAGTTCAACTATTCCTTTCTCATTGAGCTGGTCAAGAGCCATCTGAACCATCGATACCGCACCCTCAACGATCTTGAATCTTGCTGCCACCACAGCAGTGGCCTGCTGCCTCCTCAGCATTGCCCCTGCTATCTCTTCGGCATATGCTATATAATTTATCCTTGCCTCAATAACATATATACCTGCAATGGTCAGCCTCTCGCGTATCTCACGTTCCAGTTCATCGTTTACCTCCTCACCTCCGCTCCTGAGAGTAATTTCAGCCTCATGATCCTCGAAGTTATCATATGGGTAGAGGCCGGCCAGCTTTCTAAGGGCCGCATCGCTCTGTACATATACAAAATGTTCGTACTGATCGACATCAAAGGCAGCCTTATAGGTATTCTCGACCTTCCACACCAGAACACAACCGATCTTTATCGGATTACCTATCTTATCATTTACTTTTATTGGCTCGCTGTCGAAATTGCGCGCTCTCAATGATATCTTCTTTTTTGCATAGAAGGGATTTACCCAGAAAAATCCATTATCCTTAATTGTGCCGACATAGGCCCCGAATAATACCATTACACATGACTCATTCGGATTAACTATCGTAAATCCGATAGCAAGCAAAACAAAAAGGACAAGCAGGAAACTGCCGGGGAAAACCATACCGACTATGTATGAGAAGATCATACCGGCCACAATCAGAAGTTCAATGATCAGGAACAGGTATCCCGACACTGGTTTGAATGATTTTTCTTCTTTCATCACTTAAAGTTTAAATTATAATATCATTTTAGTATCACTAATATATCATTTTAAATATTTATATGCAAATTTTTTTCTGGCAGGAAAAACATCCTGTTAAAATTCACATTATCAAAATTCAGGTGGAAACTGAACCGAAGAAACTATCTTTTCGACGACTTCATCGCCGGGTCCGTTCAAACTGCTCTCAAAATGTTTGAAAAGAAAATCCAGGTCATCATAGATAGCCCAGGCATCAGCAAGCAGGTCTGTTCTGCTGTTATTGATATCGTTAAATTTAAGGAAAGGTGTAGAATTCATATCCATAGGCATCATTTATTTTTTTCCCTTACGGGATTACAAAATGATAACGATACGAATTCTGAATTATTATACTACGATTAACTTATTGTAAGTGAAATATTTTTCTCCTCCATCAGTTTCCTGATATTGATAAGTGCATATCTCATCCTTCCAAGTGCAGTATTGATACTCACATCTGTCTGTTCGGCAATCTCCTTAAAACTTAGTCCGGCATAGTGTCTTAGCAGCACAACCTCCTTCTGGTCGTCAGGCAACTCCTGGAGAAGCGATCTTACATCGGTCAGGATCTGAGTAAAAACAATTTCTTCCTCGATGTTACCATCAGCAAGCTGACGTGAATTAAAGATATCTGCCTCGTAGTCTTCGTTAACTACCAGAGCCGACTGTTTTTCTTTTCTGAAATAGTCTATTATCAGGTTTGGGGCTATACTCATTACCCATTAAATGTATTTCGCGTCATACATGTATTTGCCTGTCTTCAATGAACTTAGAACTTTCAGAAATTTATCCTGGAAATTATAATCTGCAATAATTAGAACTCTCATATAC
>JBJKPH010000468.1:0-7341 GCA_046706585.1 Bacteroidales bacterium
TCTGAAATGTTAATCTTGTGCGACTCTTCTGGAGTCGATAGTGTTTTATTTTTGTTGATTTTTACAGTTGTGCGACTGCCAGGCAGTCGTTTTTTCGTTCTGATCCCGGAGGGATCACACAATTGTAACCCGAATGCATCAGAGTGGGTTCGGGCCATAAAAAAAGGTCGGGATTACAAATCCCGACCAATGCCTTCTGGTGATTCAGCTGGGGCTCGAACCCAGGACCCCATCCTTAAAAGGGATGTGCTCTACCAGCTGAGCTACTGAATCTCCGGTAACCTTTCATAAAAGGCGCTGCAAAACTAGTTACAATATTTTAAAATGGCAAACTATTTAATAAAATATGAGGATAGTCTTATATATAAATAAGAAGGTACCTGCACTTGTTATCATAAGGGATAAAGAAACGCAATATTCCCTCCTGGAGATTAACAGACAGGTACCCCGGTTCAGCACTGGTATCTCCCCGTCGGGAGAGTTCCGGGTGCTGAGATGATACTACCTTTTCAACCGGGTGCAAGCCCAAGAAAAGTCCGGCCGAAATCCGGCAGCATCCTGGTATCTTAATTATATACCATATGTCAAAGTATGCTACATATTAATCAACATCCTTAAGGGAATCTTTCCGAACGCATTATTACCAAGGTAAACTGTTTTAAGGGACGCCTTTTTCGGACCCTGAAAAAAGCAAACCCTGGTACTAATGCCTCATAATTATCTTCCTGATCGATTGGCACAGAGATCAAATTTATGAAGGCCAAATATCAGGATGTCGGTTTAATAATGTAGTTTTCGCTTCGAAACTTGTCTAAGCAGGGACAAGAACGTTAAAAATATTTAAAATGCCAAAAAAAAATATGTCGCATATGTGACACTTCCTGTGATTAATCAGTTTCAACCGGAAGTAATAAGTGGACATTTGCAGCAGGCTGTTTCTGGTGAACACAGTAGATTGGCAGATGATATTGTCAATATTTCTGCCCCTGTTCGGCTATTGAAAAATGATTGTTTTTTATTAATGACACATTCCCGTCATTCCAGAGGAGGGGATTGGTATGGTTCATGTGAATGAAATGCACTTTTGTGCGTTCACTTTCCGGTTCCTTTGAGAAAAGCTCCATAGTTTCTATTACGAAAGGGTGGGGGACTTCGCTCATATTTCTTCCGGGGAGCTCATCACCATCAAAAAATGTTCCATCTAGGAAGGCGATATCTGATGATCTTACCATTTTCCGTATATCCTGATCCCACCTGTTCCATTTATCGATATCCGGGATAAGGAGATAGTCCATGTTGCCCGCATCAATCCGGTAACCGGCTGTTTCTGAGAACTCATCCCTGTGCGGAACTGTGAAAATATTGACTGCTATGGATTCCGACAGCGCTACCTGGCCGCCCGGAACTACTTGCACCGGTTCAATATTCCCAAGGTCAACAAGCTGGCTCCATGGTCCGTTCGATTCGAGGAAACTTTTCATACGGGGCAGTACATATACTGTTAGGTGTGATGTTGACATTACTTCGCGACCGAATTCCATAAGACCGGTATAATGTCCTATATGAGCATGACTTACAAAAATTGCATCAGGAAGGTAGTTATATTGTCCGCCAGTAGTTTCCCTGAATAGCTGCAGTTGTTCCTTAATGTCGGGAGTAGCTTCAAAAAGATACCATTTGCCGGAAGGAGGATCAACAAGTGCCAGCGATACAACCATCCTGCGCATCGACGGATTATCCCACGCAAGCCGGCAACATTCGCGGCTGCAACCCATGTGCGGATATCCACCGTCCTGCGCATTTCCCAGTACAAGCATATATGGACTGTCATTCTCCTGACCTGCAACCTGCAAAAGAGATAAACAAAAAACCAAAAGTAAAGTGTAAAGTTTCATCTGTAATTATTATGGTATAAATCTACTTCATTTTTACGGATTTATCCCAATAATGCTTAGTTACACCATACTTTCCGTTTTACTCCATCATGTACGGATACCTGTACTCTGTTGCCGGGATGAAAGTTTCCTTTATGGTCCTTGGGCTTACCCACCTTACAAGGTTGAATTCTCCGCCCGCCTTATCATTTGTTCCTGAAGCCCTTGATCCTCCGAATGGCTGCAATCCAACTATTGCACCTGTCGGCTTGTCGTTAATATAGAAATTGCCGGCTGCATATCTCAGCTTCTTACAGATCCTTGAAGCTTCAATCCTGTCGCGTGAAAAAACAGCTCCGGTAAGTCCGTATGGTGATGTATTATTGCATATATCGATTGTTTCATCCAGCTTATTATCAGGGTATACATATATGGTAAGCACCGGGCCGAATATCTCCTCTTCCATGGTTCTGAAATGAGGATCAGTGGTTTTTATTATTGTCGGATCGATAAAATATCCTTCTGACCTGTCGTATGTGCCACCTGAAATGATGCTGGCATCTTTATGCCGGCCGGCATAATCGATATAGGCTGTTATTGTGTCGAACGCCTTTTTGTCAATAACGGCATTCATGAAATTTCCATGATCTCTCACATCACCCGGCACGATCTCTTTTGCCATTCCTGTGATCATTTCACCTGTCTCTTTCCAGAGTGATTCAGGGATATATATCCTTGAGGCTGCCGAGCATTTCTGCCCCTGGTATTCAAAAGCTCCGCGAATAGCATTTACGGCCACTTCCTTTGGGTCGGCTGACGGGTGTACAAAAATAAAGTCTTTTCCACCTGTTTCACCCACAAGGCGGGGATATGATCTGTACCCTTCAAGGTTGGATGCCACCTGCGACCAGAGTGTGTTAAAGGTGGCATTGGAACCGGTAAAGTGTATGCCGGCCATATCTCCCGATGCTACAACATTCTTCCCTATCAGTGACCCCTTTGACGGGACGAAGTTTATTACCCCGTCGGGCAACCCTGCTTCCCTGAATATCTTCATCAGGTAATAATTCGAAAGGAGAGCAGTTGTGGCAGGTTTCCATACAGTTGTATTGCCCATCATTACAGGTGCCATGTTGAGGTTGGCTGCTATTGATGTGAAGTTGAACGGGCTTACGGCAAAGACGAAACCTTCGAGTGCCCTGAATTCCATCCTGTTTAGCTGGTTAAAAGCTGATTTGGGCTGGAACTGGTATATCTTGCTTGCGAAAGAGACGTTATATTTCAAAAAATCGATTGTTTCACATACGGCATCAATCTCCGACTGATAAATATTCTTACTCTGCCCCAGCATTGTAGCGGCATTCAACAGGCTCCTGTATCTGGTCGAGATCAGTTCGGCAGCCTTGAGTAGTATCGATGCCCTTATTGTCCAAGCCATGTTTGACCACTGCCTGTGGGCTTTCAATGATTCATCAATGGCAAGTCTGATCTCATTCTCCGATGCCAGGTGATATGTGGCCAGTACATGCCTGTGGTTGTGCGGCATGGTGACTTTCCCCGTATTCCCGGTCCTTATTTCCTTTCCGCCGATCACCAGCGGGATCTCGATAACGGACTTTTCCTGTCTTTCAAGCTCCTGGTCCAGTTCTGTCCTTTCCTTACTTCCATTTAAATATTTCAGTACCGGTTCGTTCTCCGGTACCGGGAAATTATATAGTGCATTGTTCACAGTAGTTATTTTTTACTTTGTCAGATAGTTCTGTAACTGTTCATTATAATATCGATATGTAAAAAAGTGCATATTGAGTATGCAGTATATTAATAACAATTGAAAAGACCGATTGTTCCGGGAAACTGGTATTATTTCAGTCTGGTCACAAATCCGGAGATCTGTTTCCTGGACCTGGGAGAGTCTTCCTTTTCCCTGAGGGAAGGAGGAAGATTGACGGGATCGCCCGGGTAGCCCACAGCAATGAAAACTATGGGTTCAAAAAGGTTGCGATCGATATTGAATTCTTTAATTGTTGTTTCCATATCATAGCCACCCATCTGGTGTACCTGTAGTCCCATGGCTGCTGCCTGTATTGATAGCAGTGCGTTGGCAGCCCCGCTATCCGACATCGAGTGGCGGTTTATACCTTCTCTGCCTTCAAATCTCTTCCTGGCCATGCTAAGTATCATAACCGGAGCAGATACTGCCCATATCCTGTTGGAAGGATTCAGGCATCTGATGAACCTGTCAAATTCATCCTTAGCGTCACTGGTAGTGTAATAGTATTTCCAGGGCTGGTCATTCATGCTTGATGGAGCCCAGCGAGAGGCCTCAAACAGCAGGCTGATGACTTCTTCCTCAACCTGCCTGTTACTGAAAGCCCTGATGCTCCTTCTTTCAGATATAGGTTTCAATAAATCCATGAGTTCAACAATTTTATAAGACTGCATTAATCATAACCTGTCTTTATAGACAAGATTACAAGACCCTTGGAAATAGTTCTAACCTTATGTGTAAGGCTTAGCCCGGATAATATTTGCTGAAAGGTTAGAAGTTGAGTTCCAGGGCTACTTCAAAGATATGATACTTTACGTTATTTATTGAGCTTTGGTTTGCAGGGAATGAATTTCAATAATACTGAAGGCGCTGCAATTTTATTAATAATGATGTTTTCATGGGTTTGATTATATTTGGTACAAACAATCATATACAAACATGAACCGGTCAATAAAATTTTTCGTTATTCTAATGTTGATAGCAGGGTGTAACGGCAGTACAGGTGATTCCGGCAATAAAAAGCAAGATAATAATATGAGTGTTTCAAAACCGGAACTTACGATCAGTGAAGCTAACCGGCTTGCCGGGCTTCCTCTAAAATGCATGCAGAACGAATATCCTAATAAACTGAGTCAGACCCTTGGCGGAGATTCAGATCTTTTACCTCCCAGGGAACTTCATCCGGCTTTTTACGGGTGTTTCGACTGGCATTCATCGGTGCATGGACATTGGATGCTAATTGCTTTGCTTAAGAAATTTCCTGACATGGAGAGCAGGGATGTGATAATAGGGAAACTTGTCGAGAACCTTACCGCTGAAAACATTGCCGGGGAGGTCGAATATTTCAGGAGAAGCACTGAGACAGGGTATGAAAGGACTTATGGCTGGGCATGGCTGCTCAAACTGGCAGCCGAAATAAAAACATGGGATGACCCTGTTGCTGCATCACTTGATGCAAACTTGCAGCCCCTGACAGACCTGATTGTAAAGAATTACATTGATTTTCTGCCGAAACTGCAGTATCCGATCAGGGTCGGTGAACACACCAACACCGCTTTCGGGCTTACTTTTGCATGGGATTATGCCATCCTTACAGGAAATACTCAATTGAAAGACCTGATAGCTGACAGGGCAGTCAGTTTTTACATGAACGACAAGAACTGTCCCCTTAACTGGGAGCCGGGAGGCTCTGATTTCCTGTCTCCTTGTCTCGAGGAAGTTGATATTATGATCAGGGTACTCGACAGAGAGTCGTTTGAAAGCTGGATTGCCGGGTTTCTTCCCGGTCTGGCCGAAAGCACTTTCAGCCTTGAACCAGGGATAGTATCCGACAGAAGTGATGGCAAACTAGTACATCTCGACGGGCTTAACTTCAGCAGGGCATGGTGTCTTTACAGGCTTGCAAGTGAGTATGATGAGTACCGTCATTTGGAAAAGATCGCTAATGAGCACATAAATTATTCGCTGAAGGGAATTACCGACGGTGGTTATGAAGGAGAGCACTGGCTTGCCTCCTTTGCTGTTTATGCACTTTCAAATGTGCCCGGTTAAGAGATGACTACATTATAAAGTCAATCGAGAAAATATAAAATGCATTCAGGGTTCCCTCACCAATAAGTATACCCACAACGCATTTCCAGTATGATATCCTGAGGGTACTGGCAACATATATAATAAGGTCGGTAGGTACCACAGGAAAGAAGCTCCATCCGGCAATAATTGGAAGTTCTTTGCGCCGGAGCGCAGATCTTATCTTTACTATTTTATCAGGGTATTTTGCCTCGATCCATAAGTCGAGCCGCAGAAATTTAGTAAAATAATAAACTATTAATGAAGATGTTACAATGCCTATCAGATTCATTATATATGCCTCGGCAGGTGAAAACAGGAGAACACCTGCAATTGCCAGGGGAGTGGATGGTATAAAGGTGAGGCCAATAATTGTAAGCACACCCATATAAAGAATTACCATCATTACCTTATGATCGCCGGTAAAGGTTTTAAATGAACTGATATCGAACCAGTTGTTATTGATCAGATATAACACGAGAATAGCTGTAACAAGAACCAGCCAGGTGACAAGCGTCTTTTTTCTAACTTTTGGTTTTTCGTGCATCTGACAGAGCTTCAAGATAAATAATCATTTTCCGATCTCTGTACCGTACCTTATACCCTAACCTCCGGTTTACGGATTATGTTCAGCTCTGCAATATCTGTTAGCCGGATTATAATATTAAGTAAAAAAAAACTATCTGGCAAATTGCCAGATAGATATTATTTATGATCAGAAAAGATTTCAGGGCGGGTGTAACCTGCCCTGAAAACCTTGATAATTATTATTTCAATGCCTGCTGATCAGAAAAACTGATCAATAGAGATACCTGTGGCAATCGCTGCAAGCCATTTCCTTCCAGGCTTCTCCTATATCAACAGGATGTTTAAACTCAATCGACTCGTTAATGGGTGTTGTACTTAGTTCATCAGGTGTGCCCTGGAGGACAATAGTATGGCAAAGCTCACAGTCTCTCCTTATCTTGCTTCCATCGCTGCTCTGATGGTTACCGTTATGGCATCTGAAGCAACCGTTGAATTCCAGATGACCGATGTCGTTGGGATATACGTCCCAGTTGGCTTTCATGCCCGGGAAGAAATTCCTGCTGAAACCATTCTGGATTGACTCAACAGCCTTGTTTATCTCTGTTCCCATCGATGAGACTATCTCCGGGTATGTATCGTTATAATAATTATGAATTTCGGAAGAAATAACATTCTTTGCACTATCGGCATCATCATACGGAGTATTCAGAACCTGCATAGCGATCATCTTGATACCGGGGAGATCTTTTGATATATGTCCTGATGTAATTGACATGTCGATGAATTCCTGTGGCGGCAGGTAGTGGTGTGATGGTCGGTTGTGGCAATCCATACAGTCCATAACCCTCAGTTCAAGAGTGTCCATGGAGGCCTGGTCGAGCATGTAGTCCTGATCTTCAAAAAGAACAGTATCACCGGTTGCCAGGTTAATATACCTCACCCATGGTATCGTTTGCCTGTCGAAAGTAGTTGACATATACTCAACCTTCACATCAGGGTTGATATGCCAGTGAATTCCTTCGCTCAGGCCAAAGGCACTGTTCTCGCTACCTATCTTCATCTTTAACTGAATATCCCATTCGGTGTTGGTTTCGTCGGCCA
>JBJKPH010000469.1:0-3344 GCA_046706585.1 Bacteroidales bacterium
CTCCGGCTACATTCATGCCACCCAGATATTCTGTCAGCTCTTTCCAGTCGGCTTCGTTGGGGAGGTGCCACCCGTCGGGACAAGCACTTGTTGCAGTCTGCCAGTCATAAAGATATCCGTAAACAGGTACGTTATCCATATTATTATCGTATGCCCAGGCCCCGCTGCCTGGATTAAAAGCAAGGTTCTCTTCCATCCATGTCTGTGATCCGATTTTGACTGTCTTATAGGTTTTCCCATCACGGGGATCGGTAAAATTATCATTACCAGGGCCTGTACCTTTGTTTTGCCCGTTCAGGGTTATTACGGTAAAGAGTAAAAAGAATGATAATACTGACTTCATAATTATTGGTTTTATGTTATTGATCCTGAAAATAATGATTTTCAGCTTCCTATCATAGTTTCGTCCTCGTTGATCTTTGGCGACATTGTTATACCGGTAATTCCGAAAATAACCAGGATGATCACCGATAGATAATTCATAAATGCATATGGCAGGTATTCGAACGGTGATACACCGATAGTTCCGGTCACATATACCCCGGCCATGCTCCAGGGGATAAGCGGAACAATAATGGCACCTGCCTCCTCAAGGATCCTTGACAGGTTCTTGGCTGCAAGCTTCTTTTCCCGGTAGATGGGCGAAAGCAACTCGCCGGGGACCAGCATTGATAGATATGAGCTTCCGGTCACAAGTGCTGTGATTATTGCTGAAACTACTGTAGTGGCCACCAGGCTCCACACTTTCCGGGTAAGTTTCCTGATATGTGCGAACAATACTGCAAGCATGCCTGTACTTTGAATTATCCCGCTGAAAGCGAAAGCTGTAAATGCAACCAACTGGACCTCCGTCATGCTCATCATTCCACCCCGTGAAATCAGTGAGTCGACTACTTCAACGCCGGTGTGCGACACGAAACCGGTATTCATCGCTGTTGCCACATCAACAAACGTTGATCCCTGGAAGATAACGGCAAGCAGTCCCGCTATAAATGATGAAAGTAACATCCCCGGCAGAACGGGTTTCTTAGCAACTGCAAAATAGAATACTATTACCAGAGGCAACAGCAGGAGGATGTTAAAATTATAATTATCCTTAAGGGTTACCATGATAGTATCAACCATATCGGAATGAGCCGCGGCATTCTTGTACGACAGACCGATAAAGAAATATATCAGCAGACCGATGATCCATGCCGGAACAGCTGAGTACATCATATGCTTAATGTGATCGAACAGGTTTGATCCGGCAGTAACAGGTGCAAGATTCGTAACATCGGAGAAAGGCGACATCTTGTCCCCGAAGTATGCTCCTGCCACAATAGCACCTGCTGCAGCACCCAGGGGTATCCCCAGGGCAGAGGCAATACCTATGAACGCCACACCAAGGGTACCGATTGTTCCCCATGACGAACCTGTAGCGATGGAGGTCACACTGCAGACAAAACTGGCAGTCACCAGGAAATATTGAGGAGAGATGAGTTTCAGCCCGTAAAAAATTATCATCGGGATCGTACCGGCAGCAAGCCATGTGCCCACCAGTATACCCACAGCCAGCATAATCAGTATTGCAGGCATTGCCTTATGGATACTTTCAACAATCCCCTTCTCCATTACCGGCCACTTCCATTTAAGGATCATTCCGAGTATCCCCGACAGGAATGCAGCAGTGATCAAAAGAACCTGCGCCTTTATATGGTAAATGCCGTAGCCAACCACAAGCAGTAACATCATTAGTATAATCGGGATCAGGGCCACGAAAAGGCCGGGCTTTTTTCCTTCTGTCTGGTTCATTTCAGGGATTGTTCTTTTATTAATAATATATCTCTTATTCAGGCAATACCAAGGTCAGATCATGAAGGTACTTTTTAATTTCTTTTAACCGAAATATTTGTTTATTATCTTTGGGAAAATGCCACAGCCATCCATAAATATTTATTATTACCGATATGATTTTACTGAAGAACGCAAATGTTTACGCCCCGGCGGCTATTGGGATAAATGATATTCTGATATCCGGAAGCAGTATAGTTGCAATACAACCCTCCATAAAACTTGAAACCAATATTGGTCATGAGACCATTGACCTTGATGGCAAGAGGGTTGTGCCGGGATTTATCGATTCTCATGTCCATATCCTTGGAGGAGGAGGGGAGGGCAGCTATAAAACACGAACACCCGAGATAACTCTTACAGGGCTTACCACTGCCGGTATTACAACGGTTATCGGGTGTCTGGGCACCGACTCTGTTACCCGTACGATGTCGAACCTGGTGGCAAAAGCACACGGATTATGTGAGGAAGGTGTTACATGCCATATATATACCGGATCGTATGAGGTTCCGGTAAAAACCCTTACAGGGTCGGTCAGGGAGGATATTGTTCTTATTGACAGGATCATTGGTGTGGGAGAGATCGCTCTTTCCGATCACAGATCATCACAGCCTGACTTTCAGCAGTTCCTGGAGGTTGTCTCATCAGCCAGGGTAGGTGGTATGCTTTCAGGCAAATGCGGTGTGGTAAATATCCATATAGGGTCGGGCAGCCGGCAACTTGAATTCCCGGAACGCATGGTGGCAGAAACAGAAATACCTGTCACACAGGTTATACCAACACATATGAACCGCAATGATAAGCTGCTCGATGCAGCTGTTAAATGGGCAAAGAAGGGAGGGCTTATCGATCTGACAACCTCAATCACATCCTCGGAGCAGAACCCTGAGTTCATTAAATGCAGTAAAGGGCTGGCCCGGTTACTGTCAAAGGGAGTGCCCGTGGAACAGATAACCTTTTCGTCTGATGCACAGGGAAGCCTTCCGCTGTTTGATGCCGAAGGGAGGAATATCGGCCTTGGTGTGGGTGATGCCCGGACTCTTTACGGTGAAGTACGTTCGGCGATATTTGAGGAGGATATCCCGGTTGAGACGGCTATAAGGGTGATCACCTCAAATCCTGCCCGCAGTCTTAAACTGTCACACAAGGGAAACCTGGCTTCCGGGTATGATGCCGATCTGGTTGTGCTTGATGATGAACTCAGGATTGATTCGGTCTTTTCACTGGGCCGGGCAATGATCCTGGGTGGCGTAATAAAGCAGAAAGGGACGTTTGAATAGCCCCCTTTTCGTTATGGGCGAGATTTTAAATCTCGCCCAACAAGTTCAATGGTTATGGCCGGATTTGAAATCCGGCCATTCTGTGCTATATGGTCCAGATTGCAAATCTGCACCAGCGTCCTTCTGTTATTCCTTTATTTCACATCAAAAGTGCTGCTTACGGTACCACCTTTTACTGAATCGTATTTAACTGTTACTTTGCCTGTGCCTTTGACAAGGTACTGGATGGTC
>JBJKPH010000470.1:0-3691 GCA_046706585.1 Bacteroidales bacterium
ACTGCACGGTGAGTTTGTCAAAGACGCTGAATCATGGGTGTCTCTCTCGGTAATGGATGCCAGGTACAACATAAATAATGACGGACGGCCCTCCTTCCCTGCCCCATCAGACACAAGGTTCAGTGCCAACATCTTTTTCCAGGATTATTTTCCTGCAAATCCGACATTCAGGGCACATCTTAACCTGCACTTCAGCACGGGGATCCCTGTAAGTTCACCATTCGAGGAAGACTATTTTAACTATTACAGGATGCCTTCATACAGGAGAGTGGATATAGGATTTACAAAGGTGATCAAAGACAGGTACTCCTCAACCGGGTCCCGCTTTCTTTCAGCATTTGAATCGATAATAGCAGGAATAGAGATCTTTAACCTTATCGACATCAATAATACGGTCTCATACAACTGGCTCACTAGTGTAAATAACCTGAACGGTGAGGTGAGACACTTTGCCGTCCCAAACTATCTGACTGGCAGGAGTCTGAATTTAAAGATCATGTGCACCTTCGAATAGCTAGGTCAGCACAAATAAATTAAGCAGGTAATATATAATGGGAAGTGATGCCATGCTTAAAATCGTAGAAAGAAAAACGTTCGAAGTTGCAAGCTGATCATCAACATCGAAGATCTTTGCAACTATAACAATGTTAGCCATGCATGGCATAGAAGCCTCCATTACAACCACCGCCAGGATCAGATTGTCGACACCTGAAAAAATATTACCCCGTGTAAAAGCGAAGATAAGTATAAGCAGAAACGGAAGCAGAAAATTCTTATTCAGAGCGGTGACTGCCGACATTCTGCTTGTAAAAAGACCTTTTAAGGGGATTAGACCAAGCAAAGCCCCTATATACAGCATCGACAGGTAGATTGTCGTACCACCAAGATTTCTGAAAGGTTCGAGCAGGAATGCCGGAAGTTTTATTTTCAGAAGGAACAGTATAAAACCAAGCAGGATTGCCACTGAATTGGGATTAATCATCCTTTTCAGGTTTTCCCTGAAGCTCATTTTCCCATTTCTGGTAATTACATACACTCCCAATGTCCATAACAACATAATAGACCCGAATGTGTAAATACTGGCATAAAAAAGTCCAAGCTCCCCAAACAGGGCACTTACAACAGGAAATCCGAAGTAGAGAATATTCCCAAAAGCATGATGTACAATAAATACTGAACGCTGCTCATGACCTGTATTGAAGAATCGGGAAAACAGGTATCCCACACCCATCATCAGCAACATTACCACTATTGACAATACTATCACAAGTATACTGTTCCTGAGTATTTCAGGAGTAAGATCAAGTTTGCTGAAATTGGTCAGCAGTAGTAGTGGCAGAGTGATATTGAAGATCACTTTAACAAGTGAATCCCTGGTTTCACTTTTGATTATCCTTGCCCGCGAGGCTATAACCCCTATGATTACAAGTATGGCCAGATAAATTATCTGCTTGAGTATTAATGATTGCTGCATCTTTTCTGTGTATTGAAGGGAATAAATTTAAGGATGAAAAAATAATTATTCCTAATTTCGCAGATGTTATGAAGCTTTTTTTTCAAGCTGGCGACATTTTTTCACAAATCACTGTATCTGAAATGTTCCGATGAAGAAAAATGAAGGAAAGGTAGTGGCAATTTTAGGTACGATAATAATTCATCTTATCGGTGCAATTCTATTCATGTCGTTGAAGCTCACATCCATTAACCATGAGAAACAGAGTGAATTCCTTATAGAGTTTGAACCTGACAGGGACTATTCTGACAAGCAGGAAGTTGAAAAGCCGGTAACACTAAGGGAGCTATTTGCAGATGATGACAGGTACAGGGATATAGTCAGGAATATTGCGAACCAGCCTGATGTTGAAATAGACCCTCAGGAGTATATTGACAGGGTGAAAGATGAGATGATAGCCAGCGGACAACTGAGTAAGGATAACTTTATTGATGAGCAGAAAAACCAGGTAGAGGAGATGAAGGGTGGAGAGACAGCTGTTGAACTGAATAATAAAGAGGAAAATAAGGATGAAGAAAAAGAAAATATTACAGCTAATGAGATGGCTGCAAATTACCAGGGACCAACACATGTATTCTATGATCTCAGTAACAGGTATAAAATTGAATTGCCAATACCCATTTATAAGTGCGAGGGATCGGGAAAAGTTGTTGTAAAAATTGAGGTTAACCAGGATGGTGATATTACCTGGTCAAAAATAGACCAGGATAACTCCACGAATGATCAGTGCCTGATAGAAGCTGCCCTTTCAGCAGTTAAAAGAACAACCTTCAATCCCGACACAAATGCCGAGCCCAAACAGCCCGGTACAATTACTTATCTTTTTGTTGCACAGTAGAAGATTATGCAGCTATATCAGAGTTCATCTTTCATGATCTTTCCGGCCTGGATCACCATTTTTACATTTCTCAGGTTTGTAATGTCATCCAGCGGATCTCCATCAATAACAACAAGGTCGGCTATCTTACCTTTTTCGACAGTACCCAGCCGGTCGTCAATATCAAGCACCTCGGCTCCTGTTTTTGTTGCTGCAACAATTACTTCCATAGGTGAATAACCGTTCTTAACAAATCGCTCAACTTCATCAAAGTAGAGTCCCGGATTCTCTCTCATATATTCATACAATGCATCCGTGCCGACAGCCATCTTAACCCCTGCATCTTTTAATTTCCTGAAAATTATCTCATATTCATGCAATTCCTTATTGTCTTTAACAAACCGGTCACCGAGTTGGTTCTTCATCATAATGGTCATTGTCGGAACGCAGTATATTCCCTTCTCACCCATCATTTTAATTACGTCATCAGGCAGCGCATATGCATGCATTATTATATCGGCATCAAGTTCGGCAGCCCACCTCACAAACTGATATTGTTTGTTATATATACCCGAGTGCACGGCAACTTTTTTCTGATGAAGGTGAGTCTCTTCAATGGCTGCTGCCAGTTCCTCTTTTGAATAAGGAGGCAGTATCTTTACAATATCGGCACCGTCAAAAAGCTGCTTTCTAACAGCCTTGCGAAATTCATCGGGACCATCAGCCTCGTATGCCATATCGAATCGCGATACACCGTGTCCGCCGGTACCGTTGATCCTTTCACCAACTACCACGGGTCTTGATCCTTTAATATATCCCTCCTCCCAGGCCAGTTTGGCCATAAGGCTTACATTATGATAGGCACCGGCATCCAGGAGTGTCGTAATTCCCCCCATAAGATGGGCTTCCAGGAATGGGACTGACCTGTAGGCACATATAGCTTCATTCAGAAGTAATGGTTTATCCCTGAAGTCAGGATAGTTCATATGAAAGTGAGCATCAATATATCCCGGCAGAACGTATCTTCCTTTTACATCAATAACCCTGGCTCCCTCAGGAATGTCATATCCTTGTGAAGAGCCAATTTCTCTGAATCTGTCATTAACTATAACAATTGTAGCATTCTTAACCGGTGATTTCCCGGTACCATCAATCAGTACTGCATTTATCAAAACTGTCGTTTCAGGCATCACCTGTGATAATACCGGTAAAGCAAAGAGTGTTAACAGGGTAGCAAAAAGGAAGATCTTTCTAAACATAAAGCATCAGGAATTAAAAGATTGTAAGTATAGGAATGATCGTGTTGTCACATCCCTGACAAATATAATGAAAATGGAATTACCTGAATCAAAAGTGCCGGT
>JBJKPH010000471.1:0-9842 GCA_046706585.1 Bacteroidales bacterium
ATTACAACCCTGGGAATAGCAGCCTCATTGATTCCGGCAATTAACCGTATCAATAACTCATTTCAGCTGGGCATGTATTTTATCCTGATATTTTCCTTCGTTGTTTCATCAATGGCCGACCTGAGCAAGATGATCAGCGTCGAATATATTCATGTTACGTTGATGGTTGCATTTGTGGTGCTCGGTTCACTCTTTCTGCATGCTTTTCTGTCTGCAATTTTCAGGGTCAATACCGATGATTTTCTTATTACTACCACTGGACTTGTTTATTCGCCCCCATTTGTGCCGGTGGTGGCAGGCGCATTGAAGAATAAAGAAGTTATCATTACAGGCCTGACAGTAGGGATAATCGGATATGCAATTGGTAATTATATAGGCATAGCCATAGGGCAGTTGTTGCCGTAGTTGGTGACTGAGACTGAGGGACGAAGAGACCGTTAGGAGCAGATCTCCGAATCTGCGACATCTGGGTACCGTTATGAGCAGATCTCCGAATCTGCGACTTTCCCTGGATAGCGCACTGGTCGCGATTGGGAAATCACGACCAACGAGTCAGGGGGAAATCACGACCAACGGTCAGGGGGAAATCAAGACGAACGAGTCAGGGGGAAATCACGACGAACGAGTCAGGGGGAAATCACGACCATCCCCATAGTACTGAGAGAATGAGATACTTAGGGAGAAGCGAATAAACAAATAAACGGACAGTGAAAGAGACTCAGATTTACTGGATCTTACGCCTTTAAAACAGATAATTCAGTCCGATATAGAAACCGATGTTACCATCCTGAGGATTAAATGCCTTACCGAAATCGGCAGATACAATAAAATTCTCATTCATTGCTATCTTCAAACCGACACCTGCGCTCATATGCATTGATTCATTATCTGAGTTGAAGTAATCGCCTGGGTTGTCAGATCCCATAGTGGCAGCATCGGGGATTGTGAAATCAACCTTTTTTGTTACCATGCCAAAATCACCGAATCCATTAAGGCCAAGATAGAAGTTCTGGTTGATAAACCTGAACCTGATCACTTTCCACCTAAGCTCAACATTACCGTAAAACAGACCGTCACCAACGACCCTGTTCCTGAGTATTCCCCTGAGGTTCTTGCTTCCTCCGAGTCCTTCGGATGTTGTTCCTGAAAGAACTGAAGTAACCAGTTGATTCTGATAGTAGAACGGAACCTTTCCGGCTATAGTTGACTGGTATCCAAGACGGTATGCGAATGAAAGATTTTTCGGAACAATTGTAAGATACTGCCTGTAGATGGCAAAGAATTTTGCAAAACCGGCCTCACTCAGGAATGAAGGGGAAGCTTCTACGCCTGTTTCGAACCATATTCCTTTCATTGCATTGGCCTTGAAGTCGCGGCTGTCATACGACAGGCCCGCCTTTAAAGTTGTAATAAATCCGCCATCTGCTTCATCTTCTCCGATAATTCCCCAGTCAACATATTTATCATAAAGTCCTGGTGTATCCGGAAGAAGGTTGTTGTCCTTGCCTTTGTTCAGCCTGTTGATATCAACCGATCCGATCACGAAATTCTTAAGCTCAAGACCTGCATTCCATTCAAAGTGATCACCTGCCAGCCGGCCCTTCAAATCATTTTTGAACCTGAAAAGTTTACGATCTGTCCTGTAGAACATTCTTGAAACATAGTCGGGTGATTCATCATCTTCCCATGACGAGTTATATACTGATTGGTACCCGTTGAATCCATAGAAATCGTATGCCTGATCGGTCAGATATGCAATGTCGGATGTAAGTTTAATCCCCGGGATCAGTGTTTCTGTGTCGTACATGATCCTGTAGGTGCTGCTTCCTTTAGTGAACCTTGACACCTCAAAGTAGAACATCTGGCTATATGAGGGATATCCCGATCCATCACCATAATCGAACAGGTTAATCACTACTCCGTACTGAAATCCAAGATCAGTACTGTAAGTAATAGCAGGTACACCACCGATATTCCAACCTGTCTTGGAATTGTCTTCCTGGGATAGTAAAACCAGGGTTATTGACATGACCGGGAGAAGCATAAGGAGTCTTTTCATATCAGGAAGTCTTATGTTAGTAATGACCAAAAATAAGAAAAAATAATTATTACCTTAGATGTCCTTATATAGTAATGATGGGATTGATCATAAAAAATATCAGGAGCCTGGCGGGAGTCTATGAAGGGAAAACTGAACTGGTTGAAGGTAAACATATGTCACAGTTACCAGTTCTGGATAATTCATGGCTATTTATGAATAACGGGCTGATCGATTCTTACGGAACCATGAACCAGTATAAGTTCCCGGAAAATAAGCACCGCGTGATCGACGCAGCAGGAAAGTTTGTCCTGCCTTCCTTTTGCGATTCGCATACACATATCGTATATGCAGGCAGCCGTGAGATAGAATACAGTGATAAGATCAGAGGTCTTTCGTATGAGGAGATAGCAAGGAGGGGAGGTGGTATTCTTAATTCGGCCAGGCTGCTGCAGGAGACCCCGGAGGATGATCTGTACAGGCAGTCGATGTCAAGAGTGAACGAGATTATTAAATCCGGTACAGGGGCTGTTGAGATAAAGAGCGGATATGGCCTGTCAACAGAAGCGGAGCTGAAGATGCTTCGTGAAATCAAGAGGATTGCTGAAACTTCTCCCCTTATAGTCAGGTCTACATTCCTTGGTGCACATTCACTGCCTGAACGATTCAGGGACAACAGGGAGGGATATGTCGATCTGGTAGTTAATGAGATGATCCCTGCTGTGGCTGCAGAGGGCCTTGCTGATTTTATCGATGTGTTCTGTGATCGTGGTTTTTTTACAGTAAAAGATACTGCAAGGATACTTGAGGCAGGAATAAAGCATGGCATGAGACCTAAGATCCATGCCAATGAACTCGACTATTCAGGTGGGATACAGGTGGGAGTAAAATATAATGCACTTTCGGTCGATCACCTCGAGTACACAGGTGATGAAGAGATCAACACACTGCTGGGATCGCGCACAATGCCCACGCTCCTTCCGGGAGCAGCATTCTTTCTCGGTATGATCGATCCTCCGGCAAGGAAGATGATCGATTCGGGCCTGCCGGTGGCTCTTGCATCAGATTATAATCCCGGTTCATCGCCATCAGGAAATATGAAACTTATAATATCTCTTGCCTGCATACGGCTTAGAATGATGCCTGCTGAAGCGATCAATGCTGCAACAATAAACGGGGCATATGCAATGGATATTTCATCAACGCATGGCTCAGTAACCAGGGGAAAGGTAGCCAATATTTTTATTACCAAAGAGATACCAACGCTTGAGTTTCTGCCATATGCCTATGGAAGTGACCTGATCGAGACTGTGATACTGGGGGGAGTTGAGATATGAGATCCTCCTTCGCTAAAGCTACGGAGGACAGGTTTGAGTGGAGAATGAGAGACTGAGGGACTGAGGGACTGAGAGACTGAGAGACTGAGGGACTGAGAGACTGAGAGACTGAGAGACTGAGAGACTGAGGGATGAAGAAACTGAGTGACTGAGGGATGAAGAGACTGAGAGATAATGTGATGGAGTAATGGGGAAGGAATTTCCAACATTCCGATGTTCCAATATTCCAATATTTCAGATAATATAGCTGGAGCTAATTAATAAACAGAGGACAAGATTAACTACAAAACATAAATGGCTGACAGAAGAATAATGGAATGTGTCCCGAATTTCAGTGAAGGTCGGGATATGGGTATAATAAAGCAGATAACTGATGTGATCGAACAAGTGGATGGTGTGAAGCTGCTTAATGTCGATCCCGGAAGAGCAACAAACCGTACTGTTGTAACATTTGTTGGTGATCCGGAGAATGTTGTTGAAGCGGCTTTCAGAGCTGTTAGGAAGGCATCGGAAGTTATTGATATGTCGAAACACAATGGTGAGCACCCCAGGATGGGAGCAACAGATGTTTGTCCGCTTATCCCGGTGTCAGGTGTAACTATGGAAGAAGCGGCTGAGTATGCCAGGAAACTTGCAGAGAGAGTAGGCAGGGAGTTGAATATCCCGGTATATTGTTATGAATATGCTGCAAGTGAAGAGAAAAGGCGCAATCTTTCAAATTGCCGTGAAGGTGAATATGAGGGACTTGAAAAAAAACTTTCCGATCCAGCCTGGAAACCCGATTACGGGCCTGCAAAATTTAACAGCAGATCGGGTGCTACAGCTGTTGGTGCCAGGGATTTCCTGGTGGCATATAATATAAACCTTAACACTACATCGGTAAGAAGAGCCAATGCAGTAGCATTTGATGTCAGGGAGCGGGGAAGGGTAAAAAGAGAGGGGAACAGGCTCACAGGCAAAATAATTAAGGGAGCCGACGGTGAGCCGGAAATGATTCCCGGGACACTTAAATCTGTAAAAGCAATAGGATGGTTTATTGAGGAATATGGTATAGCCCAGATATCAATTAACCTGACAGACATAACGGTTACTCCTGTCCACGCTGCCTTTGAGGAAGTATGCAGGAAAGCCGAAGCAAGAGGTTTAAGGGTTACTGGATCCGAACTGGTAGGGCTGATTCCATTGAAAAGTATGCTCGATGCAGGGAAGTACTTCCTGGAGAAGCAGAAAAGATCGACAGGGGTTCCCGACAGTGAGCTGATAAAGATAGCTGTCAAATCCCTTGGTCTCGATGAGCTTGGTAAGTTCGAACCGCAGAAGCGTATCATTGAATACATGATCGATGGAGCCGGTGATAAAAAGCTGGCCGGGATGAACCTGCGGCAGTTCATGGAAGAGACTGCATCGGAATCGGTGGCTCCTGGTGGTGGTTCTATATCTGCCTATATGGGGAGTCTGGGTGTGGCACTCGGTTCAATGGTGGCGAACCTCTCATCGCACAAGCGGGGGTGGGATGACAGGTGGAGAGAGTTTTCCGGATGGGCTGAAAAGGGTAAGGAATTGCAGAATATGCTTCTTGACCTTGTAGATGAGGATACTATGGCATTTAACAGGATAATGCAGGCTTTCGGGATGCCTAAGAAGACAGAAGAGGAAATAGTTGCCAGGAAGGAGGCTATAGAGGAGGCAACAAAATATGCTATTATGGTCCCTTTCAGGACTATGAAAACGGCATTTTCGGGTTATGAGCTGGTTAGGGAGATGGTCAATACAGGTAATCCGACATCAGTTACGGATGCCGGCGTTGGAGCACTTGCTATTCGTGCCTGCATCAAAGGTGCCTACCTGAATGTTATGGTAAACAGCACATCACTGAAAGACAGGGAATTTGTAGATAAAGTCCTGTCCGAGGCCGGAGAGATTGTCAGCAGGTCAGCCAAAGAGGAAGAGGAAATAACAGAAGCAGTAATCAGGAAGCTAGGTTAATTCAGCGTCTCCAGTTATATTTCCTGTTTTTCATCTTATCTTTTGTTTTTCTGTTGAATATCCTCATTGCCATGTAGATAACAAGGAGGATTATGATAATGATGATTACCGGCAGCAGTTCCTGTTTCATTTTGTTACTCTCCTGATGATCCTGAGATGGTGAGTATATTTATTCAGATCTTCCCTGAAAATACCCTGGTGATCGACTTTATCAACCCTGACTTTACCTGATGCATGAATTATCTTTCCGGGTTCCAGCAGAATACCTACATGGTTAATAACCCCCGATTCATTATCGAAAAACAGCAGGTCACCTGGTATAGCATCTGTGATAAATTCGACAACAGTGCCTCTTTCAGCCTGTTCATTACTGTCTCTGGGAAGCTTAATGCCGTGAAGGAGGAATGAAACCTGAGTAAGCCCTGAACAATCCATTCCGCATAATGTTTTTCCTCCCCAGAGGTATGGTACATTGAGGAATCTCATGGCAGTTTGTTCAACAGAACCGGTTACAGGAGCTGTTTGCACCTCCTCCTCCGTCCTGTATTCCAAACCTCCGGCTGTAAATATATGCCTGTCATCCGACAGGTTGTAAATTACTGATCCGGGCTCAATGATAATACTATTTCCCTCTTTTCTTTCAGCATTGATCCTGAAAGAAACCACCTGCGGGTTCTTACAATTGACTGCCTTCACTTTCTTGAGATGGCTGTTGTCAACCCAACCTGAATAGGTGTTGCATTCAACCTTTATCTTTGACCATGATCCCGCGCGGTCGATTTTACAGTATTTCTCCCCAAAAAGAATCTGGCTTCCCATTTCAGCCTTATGAGACGGTGCTTTCCGCAGCGGGATGTAAACCTCTGTACAGATATATTCCTCCATGTTTTTAATATTTTGCCCGATATGACACTCTAAAGATAATTATTTCATTAATTTGGCAATATAAATGGCCAATAATGATCTTTTACCTGCAATGAAAAGCAGATTTTTATGCAATTGTTATCAGGGCCGGGATTATAAAGCAGAAACCAATGGTATTTAACAAGAACTTTTTTAAGGGGAAGGGATTTATAATAATATTAATCCTTTTTATGCTTAGTATTGCAGCCATTGTTATAATCTATCCGCGGGAAGGTCAGTTCAGGTACGAGTATCAGAAAGGAAAACCGTGGATGCATGAGCGATTGATTGCTCCCTGGGATTTTCCTATATACAAGTCTGAGGCTGAGATGAACAGGGAAAAGGATAGTGTGCTTGCAACATTCAAACCATTTTTCAATGTAGATACAACAGTACTGGCAAAAGAGCTGGACTCATTTAACAGCTATTACAATGAAGTTGTCATTGGCAGGACCGGGAGTGATATGGAAATCTCCAGGCTTGAATATGATACAATAAGGATCTCGCTGGCAGATATACTTACGGATGTATACAACACTGGCATATTTGAGCTTGATGATTTCAACGGGGATCTGCTGCTGAATAAGAAAAATATTTTTGTTGTTAAAGGCAACGTGGCTGAAACCGTGAATATGCAGGATCTGCTCACGTTGAAGCAGGCATATGAGAAAGTTAAGGGATTGAAGGATGAACTGCTGCCCGGTAGTAATTTCCAGGTTGATCTGCGAAGAGCCGAGTTTATTAACAGTATCAATCTGGGTGATTTTATAGAACCAAATATAAAGTATAATGAGTCAGCATCGACAACGGAAAAGAATACTCTCCTGGGCTCCATCAGCCTTACAAGGGGTCTTATACAACAGGGTGAACTGATCATTTCACAGGGTGAACTGGTGAACGACTGGCGGTTCAGGGTGCTCGAATCGCTCAGGCTTGAGTACGGATCAAGAATAGGTCTCTACAGTTCATGGCTCCTTATTCTGGGTCAGATACTCATAGTATCGTCATGTTACCTGATACTATTCCTGTTCCTCTATAATTTCAGAAGGGAGCTTCTTGAATCTGTGAAGAAGACACTTTTTATCCTGCTCCTTGTAATTTCGTTCGTGGCCATAACAAGGATAATCATTATGGTCCCAAGCCTGAGTGTCTACATTATTCCGTTTGCTATCATTCCCATTGTTATCAGGACTTTCTACGACCCCAGGCTTGCGCTGTTTATTCTCCTGGTTGCAATGATGCTTTCAGGGTTCCTGGTACCCAATTCTTTTGAATTCGTTTTTCTGAATTTCCTGGGTGGCGTAGTTGCGATCTTTACACTCACTAATACCTACAGACGGGGAAAACTCTTCTTTTCGGCATCTATGGTTTTCCTTACTTTGTCAGTAGTCTATTTTGCAATAGCTATCCTCCAGGAGGCAGAACTGAACAGGATTGACTGGTTTAATTTTGCATGGTTTGCAGGAAACTCGGCGCTTATACTTATAAGTTACCCGCTGATCTTTATCTTCGAAAAAACTTTCGGCTTCCTTTCGGATGCTACTCTTTTTGAGTTGTCTGATACCAACCAGCCGTTGTTGAGGAGGCTGGCTGAAGAGGCCCCGGGATCATTCCAGCATTCAATGCAGATTGCCATACTTGCTGAAGATGCTGCAAGGGTTATCGGAGTAAATCCGTTACTTGTGAGGGCAGGAGCATTGTACCATGATATCGGCAAAATATCACTTGCTGAATATTTTACCGAGAACCAGTCGGATGGCTTTAATCCACACAACAATATTGATCCGGAGGAAAGCGCCAGGCTGATAATAGGGCATATCGCCAACGGCCTTGAGCTGGCAAGGAAAGCCGGGCTTCCTTCTCAGATAACAGATTTTATCCGGACCCACCAGGGGACTACAAAGACCTATTATTTCTTCAGTAAATACAGGGACATGAATCCTGGTGTAGAGATTGATCCGAAGATATTTACATATCCCGGACCAAGACCTTTCTCCAAAGAGACCGCTCTGATAATGATGGCTGATTCTGTTGAGGCAGCTTCAAGGAGCCTGAAGAATTTCAGCGAGGAGGATATACGGAACCTTGTTGAGTCGATAATCGACCAGCAGATGCAGGATGACCAGTTTACTCTTGCACCAATTACTTTCAGGGATATATCCGATATTAAGGATGCTTTTGTACGCAAGCTGACTACGATCTATCATGCCAGAATAGCATATCCGAAGAAGGAAGCAGATGAAGGATCAAAAAAAAGTGAAAAGAAATCAGGAAAGGGATCAGAATCTTAACAGGATACCTCTATAAGGCAAAAGCTAATAATTACTATCTCATATCTATAATATCGACATTTTTATATTTCGACCTGTCGAAAGTAAAATAATTGTCATCATATTTTTTATTGAGACTGTAATCATCAATACTTATGATCATTGAGTATCCGTCCTTTCTTTTATATTCAGCTTCAGAAAGCTTGTAATCACTGGTTATCAAAAGCCTGATCCTTACAAACTCGGCATCAAAATCCTCAGGATACAGATCGATAATACTTCCTCCGGCTTTTTCTTCAAGCAGCCTGTATTTGTATCCTTCACGGTAAAGGGTAAACAGCTTTTCCGGGGATGAAAGGAATGAAGCACCTGAAGTGTCGGGATAGGTTACCGTAACTTCATCAACATCAGGGGTTAGTGTCCAGACAGATTTTCCGTCAAACCATACAATATTATCGGCCATCTCAAGCTTGTAGAGATTTTTTTTGATAGCCAGTATTCCTTTGGTGTTATTTTCCTCCGAGTTAACCTCATCCCTTGTAACCAGACTGAAAGAGATGGTTATTGAAGGAGATGAAAGAGCCTTTTCTGAAAACTTTTCCAGGATACTTCCAGCAACAGGATCCTTTTGTGCCAAGGCCTGTAAGGCTGGTATCAGGAGTATGAAAGCAACAAGGATCTTCCTAATCATCATTATTATTATTGATTCTCATTGAGAGACTGCAAAATCTGTTCCAAATGGGTCATATCTGTTATCAGTACCTCCCTTGCCTTACTGCCTTCAAAAGGTCCGAGTATACCCGCAGCCTCAAGCTGATCGACAATACGGCCCGCCCTGTTGTATCCAAGCGACAGTTTTCTCTGTATCAGGGATGTGGACCCCTGCTGGAACTGAACTACCAGTCTAGCTGCTTCGTCAAATTTACTGTCACGTTTGCGGAGATCGACCTCCTGCAGACCGTTATCTGTATCACCTTCGTATTCAGGAAGAAAGAATGCATCTGAGTACCCCTGCTGGGAACCAATGAATTCAGTAATACGGTTAATTTCCGGTGCATCGATAAAAGCGCACTGGGCCCGAATCATCTGGTTCCCGTTGTAATAAAGCATATCTCCCCTGCCCACAAGTTTCTCTGCTCCCATCTGATCCAGTATGGTCCTGGAATCTATTGATGATGAGACCCTGAATGCAAGCCTTGCAGGGAAATTAGTTTTAATAATACCTGTGATGATATTGGTTGACGGGCGCTGTGTGGCAATTATCAGGTGTATCCCTATGGCTCTTGCCAACTGGGCCAGCCTCTGAAT
>JBJKPH010000472.1:0-7916 GCA_046706585.1 Bacteroidales bacterium
ATTGCAGCACGTGCGAAATCATTTGTATATTTTGTCAGGAACTCACGGTATTCGGGGGGCAGGGGATTACCCCTGTCATCGAGTCTCGCCGGTTTACCTTTTTCATTGTTATACATCTCAACTGCTATTTTTTCAATAGCAGGCATTTCTGTTATTGCCCTTTCTTCGAATTCTCTTACTCCATCCTCAATATATGAACGTGTAGCACCCCACTTCATCTCGGCAAGCCTGTTTGTCCGCCTGAAATACCATATGGCAGCATCGGTCCGGAACCTTTTCTGACCGCCTATTTCAAAACTGTCAGGCAGCTTAAGCGTTCCGGCATAAACCGGTATCCTGGGACTGCAGCCTGGATTATCGAATGAGAACCATGCCACACCGCCAATTTCATCCGGCAGCCAGTCGCGACACTGGCAGACCTGTGAGTATGAGCACCTTGAGACTGCTATCGTTCTCTGGCTTTCGACAACTCCGGGCTTAAGGGTATTCAGAAGGCTTACCATATCACTTCCCATAAATGGGTTGGCTTCCGGGCTTATTATCTTTTCTTCATTATCCGGTACAGGCTGTCCCCTCCTTCTTGGTACATCCACCAGCAGGTTCCTGGTCATGTCGAATTCTGTGCCCTCGTATGTCTGCCTGTAATAAGCAAACACATCCTGCACGCTCACCTTTTTGTCGGGTTTTACCGAGAATGGCAGTTCATCAACATCCTGTGTGAGGTGCAATGAAGGAGCCATCGTACTGAGTATAAAGAACTCCCTTATGGCAAAAGCTTTGGTGCGTCCACCATATGCTTCCCAGAACCTGAAAGGTTTACCTGAGGCACTGTCGTAGTAACCAAGCTCTTCGGCCAGGGAAACGACATTTTCACTTGCCATAAAATAGTCAGGGTCTTTAAGGTTAATACGGCTTATCCTGGGAATATTGGCGCTAACCCCGACATGGTCGTCAGGTATACGCTCTGCTGCCCATACTGCCTTTGGTTCATCGTAGGCAAATCCTGATCCGAAGATCTCGAATTGCCATACTTCATTCTTATCAGCCACTGTCAGGCATTCTCCTGAATCTCCATAACCATATTCCATCGCCAGCCGGCCCATCAGTTTTATTGCATCCCTCGCTGTTGTGCATCTTTCAAGGGCAACTGCCTGCAACTGCTCGATCACGAACAACCCGTCGTCATTTACCAGTTCCCTTCTTCCACTTATGGTTGTTTCGCCGATAGCGAGCTGTTTCTCGTTCATTGCAGGGTAGCAAACGTTAAAATAGGCATACGTCTCAGCTACTTCGGGGATCTCTCCCTTTACGATCAGGTTTCTCAGGTCCCAGGCTGTCTCGGTATGCATTGTTCCCCACATGATTTTTCTTGTCGATCCGGCTTCATGTTTTGTATGAGGCACAATATTCAGCCAGGTTCTGTAATTACCGTCACAGCTATGAGCAGTAATCACCGAACCATCGGTGGTGGCCTTTTTACCAACCATAATACTTGTACACGAAGCCTCATCATCGGTCAGGTTAATGAACTGGGCGTTCAGAAACTGCATGCTTGTTAACAGCGCCAGTGCAATAAGCATGATACGCTTAACAGGTAGATCTCTTTTCATAGTTTGGTTTTATTTATCAATTAATTATCTTTTATCTATATTATTATCTATCTGAATGTTACACTCTATTCCCAAACGATCTTCCCATTACCCGGATCTGCCGGGTCTTTAAGGAAGCTTCCGGTACCATTGGCAATAACCTCTGAATACCTTGGCACTCCGCTGCAGATTATCTCTTTACCCGGGAAGTACTCATTCCAGCTTTCCATGGTTTGCAACACAGCTGATGTATGTCTTCCTACCCTTACATCAACAGGCCAGCCATTCTCATCAATAGGTGCATAAAGGAGACCATGCTCACCGGCTTTGACCACGAACTCATCCTTTCCCTCGAGCAGTTGTTTCTCACCTGTTATTCCCCTGGTGGCATCAAGAAAAGGTTCAGGTGCTTCGATAAGCATTGAAATGGCATCTGAAAAATCTCCTATCTCCCTGTGCGATAATCCGTGCAGATTTTTCGGTGAAAATTCAGTCCCGATACTGAATCCCTCGAAATCGCTAAGCATCATTGAAACGAGAGTTGCCAGTTCCAGGCCTTTCTCATGTGTTACGATAGTATTGATTACAGGGTATTGCAGTTCTGCCTCATGAAGGTCGATCACTATATCTACCTTCTCTTCCCTTATCATATTCATAAAGGCATAGCATGTCTTCTCGGTAAGAGTTCCGTTGGCTCTTCCCGGCCATGCCCTGTTAAGATTGCGTATATCGACATATGCCAGGTTCTGGCCGCTTGGATAATGGATAAAGACTTCGGGATCGGGCCACTGATCAAGCGGATTCGACCACCTGTCACCCATTCTGAACGTTTGTCCGCCCCATTGTGTAGGGATAGTAAATGACTGGGGGTACGCGCCACCAGGTCTGGTGACTGTTGTTCCGCTCCTGTTGGCCGAAAGCACCAGAATAAGCGTCCCTTTGGTGATTTTGGCATTCTCTGCAAAGATCCATGCTGCCAGTCTTCCTGCAGGCTCTTCAGGATGTGATCCTCCAAGCACAAGGAGTGTTCCGCCGGGTTCTTCACCCTCAAGGAAATATATATTACAATCATTTGCAGTACCTCTGACCGGTTCAAAGTAGTTGCCGAGTCTTTCAACCCTGGTAACATTATCATTTATCACCACAGGCTCCTTCATATGCCTGTGATGGTAGAATTTTATACCTGACAGCACAACTATTGTTAATCCTGCCAGGCAAAATATTATCTTACGAATTAATGCTTTCCGTTCCATAACCCTGTTACTTTAAAAAGAATAATCTCAGGAGGAAGGGAATAAGGATCACCACATAAAGTATCTCTTCCTTCCACTCTTTCGACTTCACCAGGTTATAAATGATCATAAGAACGATAAAGCCGATAAGGGCATAATAGCCAATTGTAATTATGGTACTCAGTATTTCCATATTTTCTTTATAAACCTGTTAAAAATGAAAGATCACTGCTGAAAATAACCATCAGGGTACCAATAGCAGCTATCAATATTGCCGGTATGATGCATTGTTTCAGAAATTTCGAATATGATCCTTCAGGCCCCACCACGTTAACGGTTAGTCTTCCAATAATTGCCGTAGGTGGTAGTGCATCTCCCAGGGGCCAGATAATGCTCATCCCTGCCAGTGCAATAACAGGGTCCATCCCGATTGAATTGAACAGAAGTATCAGAGGAACGCCGAACACAGCAGCCGATCCATACATCAGTACCGATTCGGTCACAGGCAGGAAAAGGAACAATCCACCAATCACAAGAATTGTCGGAAGTGTAATAAAGGCGATCGCCAGCAATCCCCTAACACCTGTAAGGGTCATTATCTGGACAAGTATCCCGACACAGGTAAGTGTCCCGATAAGAGGAAGCAGTTGTTTAATGGTATCGGCCGATATCTTAAGTATATTAATCTTCCTGGGTGACAACCACCATGAAGCGAGGGCTGCCACGATAAACATCATTGGCATTCCCACTACCGGTGTTGTGTGAGGCCACTTCCTGCCAATAAAGATAAGGCCGAAGAAAGCCAGGAATGGTATGATTATCCTTATCCAGTTCATTTTTTCAGGCGGTTCGGGCAGCTCAGCGCTGGCCTTTTCAACATCTATAGCTGTTCCTTTCCAGCCAAGAATAAAGATGGTAGCAACGGCTCCTACCAAACAAGGGATCATCAGCGGCCAGAAAAAGCCAACATATGGCATGTTCACCCCGGCCGCGGTCATCATTGCCCACAGGCTCACCGGAGGCGCTGCAGCGCTAAGTCCTGCTATGAGAAATATGATTGCCGCTATCCTGATCTTAGGAATGCCCATATAGCCCAGTACTATTGCCACCATTCCACCGGTTATCAAAACCGTCACGCTTCCTGCCCCGGTAAGTGCCCCGGGTATAAGTAACAGTATCATTAATAACAGGAGTAACAGAACCCTGCTTCTGTGAAACTGTTTTATTATTCCCCTCACAGCAAAGGCAACGCCACCTGATTCCTTCATAATATTCATGAAGAGTGTTGCCGAAATAAATATCAGGTTAATATCCAGATAGGTTATCGATCCCTCGGCAATGTGTCTCACGGGGATCCAGTGTCCTGCTGCCAGTGCACCTGCAATTGCAGATGCAAGCATTGCCAGTTCCGTTGAGAGCTTAAACTTCAGGGCGATGATATAGATCAATACCATCACGCCGAGGATTATCCCTGATGATAAATACATATTCACCAGAGGACTTATTTAGAAAAGACCTTTTTAAGTACTCCTTCTATCTCGGTGTTCTTATCAAAAAGGATAAGAGGAATATTCTTCCCTCTTGATATAGTTGTGAACCTGCCGTCGGAATCTCCTTCAAGTTTGACGATCATGAAATCGGAATTCGGGCAAACGGCGTCGATCGACTGTTCATCAGAATTATCCCCTGGCTCGGCACCGGCCGACCTCCGTGCCATACCTTCGATATGTGAGCCAATGATAGTTATCCCCTCTTTCTTAGCTTCAGCTATCAGTGCCTCTGTCCTCTTGAGCTCGTCATCAACCGATACACCTGCAGCGCCCATTCCCTTTAGGCTTGCCCCGGTAACGATAATTAGTGTCTTATAAGGAGTACCTGAGTTTTTCTTTGCCACCAGGTCCTCAGCCGTAGCCATCAGGTTATAATCGTAATCTATGTTAAGCCGTGTCATGAATATTTTTAAACGAACAGGGCCGGGACTCTGTCCGCAGGATGTCAGGAGTGCCGGTTCACCGGCTGTCTGGCCGGTTACAGTACCCGGTACAGCCATCAAAAACAATACAGGGAGAATAAGAATAATGATTATACGCTTTTTCATCGATCCGGTATTTAGGTTTAAAATGATTCAGTGATGTTTTACATCCTATCAAAGTTATCGAAAATAATTAATCAGCCCCGAAAGTGATTTATGTTATTTAACTTAGATACAACCAGCAGGAGAAAAATGAAAAACAATACCCCGCATACAGGGAGAACCACAGACAGCGATCCGTTAACATTACCGGTTACAATACTGCCCTTATGGCCCGGGGATACAGGATCCCACTCCATATTATACTTCTGAACCAGTCCCTTTATATTCAAAAGATGGATTACAGGTATTCCCCTTGCCATCATCGAATACAGCACCCCTCTTTTATTCACCACGGGTATTTTACCCTCAGTATTTATGCCGGGATGCAGTCCCAATATCAGCGGATCGGTCCCCATGTTTGCATATGCTCCTCCAATATTTATAAATGCAGCCACCCTGTTATTGTTACCTCCGAAATATATCTTCTCTCTGGCACCTACATTTGAAACCAGGTTGTCGTCTTTTATGAAAATATATCCGCTCTCCCTTATCTTTTTCTCCATTTCTTCAACCATCCCGTCGTCAAAACCTGTCCCGTTATCATAATCACCACCCAGCGAGACTGCAGCAGGAGGGACAGTAAAGATACCTTCTGACAGGAGCAGGTTGTAAATATCCGGCAGCGTGAAGCACGGATTGCTTGCCCCGAACGAAGATGAACCGACAGAGATGATCACCACCGGGTATACTTTCATTGCCTTTGTTGCTGACAGGGTTGCCAGGAGCAGTCCCGGGAATGAACCGGAGCATCCTACAGCAACAGTATCTCCCTGTTCGACACCTGCTTCGCCCAGCATTTTCTCAACCAGGGATGCGAAAGCAGGATCGAGTGTTGTTCGTTTTGCTTCGAGCTGACCAAGGCTGGTTGTTATACCTGATAGTTCCGGTCCAATCAATCCCGAACCTGAGGGATCGTCATGCCTGTTGATATTTATTCCGTTCGATGTGCAGTAGCCCGAGATGCAATCAAGCGCATTCCTCATTATCCTCTCAGCATGAACAGTGTCGCTGACGGCCTGTGGGGTTCCTCTACCGGCAGACAGCAGGTACAGGACGATCATAACCAGTGATACTATTCCGCCTGCCAGTATTACCCTTTTCGCAGGGTTATCCTTGACAAAAACTTTTTCTGACATCTCAGAATACCATAAAATAGAGTTTCCCGATAAAGAATATCACCGTGACCACTATTACAAGTGATGATGCAGTGGGTATAATACCCTGCCTGTCGAAATGACCTGCCACCAATCCCGGTATTACCCAGCCAATAACCCTCAGTTCGATAGTAGCGGGAAACAGAAGCGGCAGGAAAAAGGATAGCAGGTATGCAAAAAATCCTCCTAAAAGCAGAAGGAAGACGAATCGCCTTCGACCGAAAAGTATCAGGTAACGTGATGCCAGGCGGTAAGCAGCCATTGCCAGCAGGGCCGCTATAAGTGTACCAAGTATTCTCAGGGGCTGGCCGATAAACAATACAAGATAGCTTGGAACTATTATCCCTCCAGGGTAGTACCTTGTAATCGATATATATACCAGTGAAACTAGTAATCCTATTATTGAAAGTTCATATCCCATATGTCAGTACTGTTTTAACGCTTCTTATTCAATTTTCATTCACACTAACATTTTTATCATTCTGCTGCAGGGATAATTCCTTCCAGTATTCAACCAGTTGCATACCTCTGCCATGTATATTTGCCAGTCCGAAAACCATAGCTCCTTCCTCCACCATCTCTGCGATCTTCGCGGTTACCGAAACGGCTCCTGTCCATTTCAGTACATTAGAGCCCTTAACCCGTGAAGCAAGTATCCCGGCATGAGTGCCGATCAGGAATATCCCATTGAAGTTTGCCGCTCCCCCGTCAACCAAAAAATCGAGCCATTGCCTGCTTCTCTCACCCCTGTCGTTTCTTAGTGATATCAATGCATAAACCCCGGCCCTTTTGTCCGGTTTTTCATTCCTCACCCTGTTAAGGAGTATAACAGCAGATTCTGGATCATTTGCGGCGAAGCCGTTGATAAAGGTAACCTCCTTTCCACTGAACGTTGAAGTACATTCAACAGGCTCACCTATATCCATTACTGCCTGCCTGATACCTTCCATAACCACATCCTTATGTATTCCCAGCGATTGTGCAACACTCATTACCAGGTCGACATCAGTTCTGAAAAGGCCTGCCACACCTTTCCGTCCGTCTGTCACCATATCATTTCCATTACCGGGAACTTCAACAAGTTCGGCACCTTTTAAAGCAATCCCCTTCCGGAGAAAATCTGTGATTTCCTGTTCGGGCACGAACACCCTTGAACCATAGCAGACATCATTAAGATAGAGGCGGGCCATACCTGTGCTATCGTTACCTGCCACATCGAGGTGATCGGGTCTGAGATTTGAAATAATGGTTATTCCTGGTCTGACGAGCATTCCTGATTCTGCCAGGTGATTAAACGGATCAATGCTCATCACCTCAGTGATCACACATCCGGCATTTTTCTCTGAAGCTTTCAGAAATAGTTTTTTCTGTTCTATGACTGAAGTGACTCCCTTTCTCGGGATCTTTTCCTCGCTCCCGTCGGGCAGGATATATCGCGCCTCCGATCCTGTTGTCTTTGCAATGACATTCATGCCTGACAACCTGCAAACCGATGAAAGCATTCTTACAATAGATGTCTTACCCCGTGTACCGGTTACTGATATCCTTAGCCCGACAGCGTTCAATTTCTTCCTGTATCCGGCTGATTCGAAAACCAGGTAACCGAGAAAGACGGCTATTGAAATAATAAATGCCCCCAAATCTGCAATATGTTATTCTATTCTTTAAGGATCGACCTTGAGATGACTATCTTTTGCACTTCTGAAGTACCCTCATATATCTGGGTCAGTTTGGCCTCCCTCATAAGCCTTTCCACGTGGTATTCCCTCACGTAACCATATCCGCCGTGGATCTGTACAGCCTCTGT
>JBJKPH010000473.1:0-2426 GCA_046706585.1 Bacteroidales bacterium
ACAGAACGAGTTGTTTTAAGATTGTATTCATAGAATGGAAATAAGGTTTTCATGGAGTCAATATATGAAAAATATCAACAATATTATTATAGTAAGAAGCTGTTCTGTATCAGACAGCTTCTTATACAACTCAGATTAAACTCTAAGTTCAAATATTGTTACATCAAATCAGATGCTACAAAAAATCAAAATAATCCAGTATATCGTTGCCCGATATCTCTAGATCCTTATTTATCTATCCGTTCTGTAATTACCGCTTTTAATTTTAGCTAACAGATCAGTCAGTTCTTTTACTTTCTTCGGGTTTTTATTATATAGGTTAGTTGTCTCATAAGGATCATCTTTCAGGTTAAAGAGCTGGCCATCCTCTGGCACATCACTGAACCTGTAAAGCCCGCCACCATCTTTAAAAGGAATAAGTTTCCAGTCACCGCTGGTAAGAGCTATTTTACCTTCATTCCATGCTTTATGAACAAGGTTGGTCCTGATATTATCTTTTTCATCTTTAAGCACCGGCAGCATATTATAGCTGTCTTCACCTGCATTAGCTGGCAGATCAACACCTACGACAGCTGCAAATGTTGCAAGAAAATCAAGCGTGCATATCATATCTTCTTTCACTTCACCCTCTTTTACAACACCAGGCCAGCGTACAATGAAAGGCACTCTGTGGCCACCTTCATATATGTCAGATTTATATCCTTTGAAGGGTCCTTCAGCTAAATGGTCATAGATCTGATAAGACCTTGATCCTTCAGGTTTGTTATAAACATCAAGAGCATTGAATTCATCCTCATAATCAAGAAGGTCCTGTGGAAAATATTTCTGACCGTAATCATTGGCTGCAAGCTTTTGAATTGCACCTCTCGGGTCACCAGGTCTTGCACCATTATCACTTGTAAAAATAAATATTGTATTATCAGTAAGATTATTTTTGTCAAGCCAGTTCATAAGGCGTCCCATAATGTTGTCAACCTCAACTACCTTATCTCCCCTTAACCCTGCTTTTGAAGAACCGATAAAGAAATCACTGGGAATACATGGTCTGTGAATTGCCGACATGGCATAATAAAGGAAAAACGGCTTGTCAGGAGATTCCTTCCTTTGTGTTTCAAGCCATGCCATTGCTTTTGAAAACAGTGTTTTCTCGACATTCTCAGTCTTGTAATCAGGTGAAACCAGGCCCACCCTGCTATCTGTATCATATACAGGATATTTTGCAGTGTCGGGTATCTCAACAACCTTGTTATTCTCGATAAAACAATATGGAAGCATATTGATTGAAGCATTCAGACCGAAATAATAATCAAACCCGTAATCGTTCGGAGAACTGGTGAGTGGTTTGCTATAATCTATTATCAGGTTCTGATTTGCACCCCATGACCTGGGATTAATAGTTTCGCCATCCTTTGCCTGCCATCCAAGACCAAGGTGCCACTTGCCGATGACTGCGGTAGAATATCCCTGGCTTTTCAGCATAGATGCAATTGTCATCCTTCCCTTGTCGATCAGGGGTTCATCAAAATGAGGCAGAACACCTGTCTGAAGCCTTGTCCTCCATGCATATCTTCCGGTAACAATACCGTACCTGGTGGGAGAGCATTGCGATGCGCTCGTATGACCATTGGTGAACATCATCCCCTGTGATGCAAGCCTGTCAACATTTGGAGTAAAGATCTTCCCATCGTCGTTATATGCCGAAATATCACCATAACCCAGATCATCAACAACAACCAGAATGATATTAGGCCTGGATGATGCAGGTGCAGCTACTGCTGACGATGAACCTTTACTCAGAGTATTGTCTGCTCCGTCAGAATTTGAACTTACTTTCTTATCAGCCCCGACGAAAGAGGATACTGAGAATAAAAAACATAATGAGACCAGAATAGTGGCTCTCTTAAACAATTTTGTCTTCATACGAAAAAAAATATTAATTAATTAGGTAATACCGATTTATTCTATTTAAACTTTCAACTATGGTTTCACTGAACTCCTGAATATTATTGAATGTCGATTAATTCTCTGTTATGTTATTCCTATAAGCATCTCTCCCCTCTCCGGATAAGTTATTTAAAACCATCGTTATCAACACTATTTATTGTAAAAAACACACTTATTCCTGTACACAAAAAACATTTAAAAATTCAACCGGAAAATAGCAAATAAGTATTGAAAGAGCAAATATATTGAAAAATACCAATCTACTCAGCAAATAAATTTAAGAAATGATAACATCAATTGCCAAGTAATTAATAATTTTTAACACAACAATATATATATACTTTCATAACAGATCAACTATGACCAGTCTATTTATCAATAACCAGACTTACACCGTTAATAACTCCGGCAAAATCGTTTCCCTGCCTGTAATTTCCAATTGGCATTGAACGTCTTGCACCGGCTGTTCCTGCAGTATATGT
>JBJKPH010000474.1:0-4372 GCA_046706585.1 Bacteroidales bacterium
CCGGCACACTTTATTTCATTCCCTCTGGCAATTACCTTAAGCCTTGGAAAATATGACCTGATGCTGTCAATCAGAATGTTGTTCGTACCGAAAAAAGCCTTGGGATCAATTTCTTCAAGAATTATCGTCTTTTCAACCATGCCTGATAATCGGAATTAACTATTAAGATCCCCAAAACATACTCCGGATTTACTTACAGCGCAGTCACCGGGGACCAAAACCAGCCTTTCACGTCCGCTAATCCTCCAAAAGGCGGAGAAGGCGGATTAAAGGCAGAAATACCTGTTTTTTTCGAAAAAAAACGTTACGTTTGAGCCTTACAAAGAAAACCATTTTTTACACAAGAATACACTCTTTTTTAAGATTTTTGGATGCCGGTTATAACCATTACAACGGAGTGGCAGGGACAGGATTATTTCAATGGTGTTCTTAAGGGAAAACTGGCCAGTAACTGTGCCGGTTGCACCATTATTGAGAACGCTACCGGTATTCCCCCTCTCAATATTCAGCATACCGCATTTGTGGTCAGGAACACTTTCAGGCATTACCCTGAAGGAACAATTCATATTATCTGCGTTAATTCGGAATTCAGCGATGAACAACCACACCTGCTGGTAGAATATGCCGGTCACTATTTCTTAGGATCCGATAACGGCATCTTCTTCCTTATTCTCAACTCTGAACCCGATGGCATTGTAGTGCTTGACAATAAGCCTGACAATAAGGACAATAAACAGTTTAACGAGATTGAAGTATTCGCAAGAGCTGCAGGAGTGATAGCCGCAGGAGGCAAGATCACCGATGCCGGAAAAAAAACTGACTCGTTCAGGGAAAAGATACCCCTCAGGGCTACTATTGATGAGAATGCAATTACCGGAAGTATAATTTTTATTGATTCATATGGCAATGCGATATCAAATATTACCCGTGAACTCTTTGCCCGGGTCTTTAAGGGAAAGAAGTTCCAGGTAAATATCAAATCAAATAATAATGCTATCTACCATATAAGCGATTCATACAAGAGCGAACCGGTAAGTGAGCTTATTGCCACATTCAATTCGCTTGATCTCCTCGAGATCGGTATTAACGGGAGCAATGCCTCCGAATTGCTTGGTTTTGAAACGGGTGATGTCGTAAGGATATCTGTTCAGGGAAACAATAAGAAACCCGGAACCCTTTTCTAAAATAAATATCAACAGATGAAATACGAGAAAGGAATTGTTGAGTTCGGTGAACTTCTGGAAATTATGGACAGGTTAAGACAATCGTGTCCATGGGATAAGAAACAGACTAACGAAAGTCTGAGAAAACTTACTATAGAAGAGACATACGAGCTTGCCGATTCAATACTTGAGAATGATGATGAAGGAATATGCAGTGAACTGGGCGATTTGATGCTTCACATTGTATTCTATGCGAAGATTGGGTCGGAGAAGGGAAAATTCGATATAGGGGATGTTCTGAACGGGATAAACCGCAAACTCGTATACAGGCATCCGCATGTGTTCGGAGAGGTTGAAGTGGCTGACGCCTCCGAGGTAGAAGAGAACTGGGAACAACTGAAGATCAGGGAAAATAGTAGTTATAAACCCGTTCTTTCGGGTGTGCCAAATTCATTGCCGGCACTGGTAAAGGCAAACAGGATACAGGAGAAAGTACGCGGGGTCGGTTTCGACTGGGAAGAGAAGGAACAGGTTTGGGATAAGGTAATTGAAGAGATGAACGAGTTAAAGGAAGAAATTAAAAATGGTGATCCAGCGGGTATTGAATCTGAATTCGGGGATCTCTTCTTTTCACTGATCAATGCAGCAAGACTATATGGTATTGAACCCGAAAGTGCCCTTGAAAGGACTAACCGTAAATTTATCAGGAGGTTTAACTACCTTGAGAGCAAGACAATAAAGGAAGGACGGTCGCTCCATGATATGTCACTTGCTGAAATGGACCTCCTGTGGGAGGAGGCAAAAAAGTCTGAAAAGGGCTGATAATCTGTAAGTACTGAACAGCAAAACTTTATTTACCATCTGTCTGGTATCTGAAAATATATGAAAGTAGCTGATAGATCAATTTTGCCGCAAGAAAATCAGGTGCTTTATTATATTCGGAAGGGCATAACTCTACAACGTCGAAGCCAACAATAGTGGATCTTTCAGACACTTCCTTCAGGAAGCCGGTAATTCCATGGTAAGAAAGACCACCCGGCTCAGGTGTTCCTGTTGATGGCATTTCAGAGGGATCCAGCACATCAAGATCAATAGTGACATAAATATTCCCGCTCAAACGCTCAATAACCTGTGAATATTGACCCGGATCGGACAGGATATCTTTTGCATAAAAAACATTGCCGGTATCAATTACCAAGGCCTCTTCACCTGACATGCTTCGTATACCTACCTGCACAACGGGTGCCACTTCCCTTGCCCTGGCCATCACACAGCCATGATTCAGCTCCGAACCCTCATATGATTCCCTGAGGTCGGTATGGGCATCAAGCTGCAGGACAGTAATATCGTCGAATTTCCCGGCAGCAGCGTAAATTGCTCCGATGCTCACAGAATGATTACCTCCGATCACTACCGGGAACTTACCTTCATCGAATAATCCCGATACCTGCTTTTTAACCTCACCGACCATTTCATCCGGGGACGAATGTCCGCTTACGCCGGGAAGTGTAAATATTCCCAGCGGCCTGATGTCACACCATGTTTCAATATCGAAAAATTCGAGGTTTGGGGATGCCCCTAGTATTGCCTCAGGCCCCCGGTCGGCTCCTTTTATCCATGTGCTGGTAGCATCATAAGGTACAGGCAGAACAACGATCTTTGAATTGTTGTAATCAGAAGTACACTCATAACCACCGAAATTCATCACTCGGTGATTTCTTTTACAGGGTAAAAGTAACTGGTAAAGCATAAAGCCACCAGTGCTGTTCCGTACGTCTTTCTGGGGACAAATGTCTGCTTAATGGTTCTAATATCTTCAAGGGTAAAATCCTCTTCAAAGCCGTTATAGTAAAGCTCGTGAATACTTGCATGGAGCTTTCTGACCAGCTCTTCTTCGGGATAATTACCATTATGCTCACAAACAAGCCCGCCGTATCTTTGTCCTGATCTACGGTCGGTAAGCCAGCCAAATGAAATGCCTGCAGACACTCTTTCTCCCTTTGTACCACTTGCATCAGCCATAATAGATTCCATCACCTCTCCATGCATAATTGAAGAAGGTTTTTCAATTTCTGTAGCAATACCGGGAAGAATTGAGGAATAGGTGATGATGTTTGACATTTCAATACCTGCTTTTCTGAGTGCCAGATGGTAAGAACCGGCATGGATGGCTATATCAGATTCGCCTGTACCTGTTGTGATGAAATAATCTTTGGGAATTCTGTTTCCCATTAAAAACCCTTTTGGGGACAAATCCAGACTCTCGATCAGAGTACCCGGATGAAAGTCACTCAAAATAAAATTTCTCATCTACTATTTCCATAAAACAAATTATAAATACTATCCTTTAAAAGGAGTGCAAATATATACCAATTCTCAATAGGAAATATAAATTTAATTTAAATTTTTTATTTTCCTAATGATTTTAAATTACCCTTAAAATAACATGCAGATTTCCCGGTCAGGTTACAGTTACGCAAAAGCCCGCCATTCGGTTATTTAAGACATAAATATGATAACACCGGCCGGTGTGGTCAGACCGGTATTGCCATACTGGTTCAGGATAGTATCAGACACAGTCTGACAGCACAAATCTTACTCCTTTTTCTTTTCTGACCCTTCAGGTTTGCCGGCGGATGATTTTTCCTGTTTTGAAGTTTTATCCTCAGGCTTTTCTGAGGTCAGGTTATCACCCTCCTTCTCTTCTTCTGTCTCTTCCTCTTTTACAAGCAGATCAAGCTTCTGAAGAGTATTATACCAGTGAACAATTTTTTTAATGTCCGACGGATATACCCTTTCGCGATCAAACTCCGGCAATACCTCTCCGAAATAGGATGTTAACTCATCAGACTTTGACTTATGACTAATTGCTTCTCCCCCGTTTTCCTTCTCCCATATCAGGTCGAATATCTTCGAAAGCGGGACCTCTTCGTCATTCGTATAAATAGCAATGTCTTCAAGAGAACTTACCTTTGCAGTCCCGTGAGCTGCCATCCTTTTACCGGTTTCGATGTGTTCGACTATTACAGCATTCTTTCCCTGTGCAATAAACCTGAATAATCCGCTCTCGCCTGAAATTGCCATTAAATCCTTTAAATTCATATCTAGTTGTTTTACTTGAATACCCTGTTTTTTTCAATATTCCATTACACCCCGCCCCAGTAGGGGAATCGCCCGGCACATCCTCGCTACTGCTCTACGTTCTACGC